>JBLIHD010000033.1:0-10274 GCA_047636335.1 Flavobacterium sp. | reverse complement strand
ATCATTGACAACCAGTCACAGGTTAACTTTGTGCAAAACAAAGCCAATGGCAGTGCCACACAACTTTATCCGATTGGTGCCTTAACAAAAGGCAGCGAAGGGCAGGATATGGCGGAATTGTTTGATATGAAAAAAGTGGGAGCCATTGCTTTTGGAGACTATAATAAAAGCCAGTCAAATGCCAATTTGCTGAAAATCGCCTTACAATACGTGCACGATTTTGACGGATTAGTGATTGCATTTCCCCAAGATGAAAAAATAAAAGGAAGTGGAGTTGTCAACGAAGGAATCGTTTCAACTAGACTGGGGCTGAAAGGCATTCCAAACTTGGCAGAAGAACTGCAAATCTCAAGAAATTTATTTCTACTGGAATACACCGGAGGAAAATTACACATCCCAACGGTATCGACTGCAAAATCAGTCCAATTAATTAAGGAAGCCAAAGCGAAGGGCTTGAATCTAAGCTGCAGTGTTGCGGTGCATCACTTGGTGATGACCGACGAGAAACTGGAAGGGTTTGATACCCGCTATAAAGTATCTCCTCCCCTTAGAACAGAAATGGACCGAAAAGCACTATTGGACGGAATATTGGACAACACCATAGATATGATTACATCAGACCACAACCCGATGGACATTGAACACAAAAAAATGGAGTTTGATATGGCTAAAAATGGAACTATCGGTCTTGAAAGTGCCTATGCCGCTTTGATGACCGTATTGCCTCTGGAAAAAGTAATTGAAAAACTGACATCAGGCAAAACTGTTTTCGGCATTCAAAACCAAGCCATTAAAGAAGGAGAGACAGCAAACATAACATTATTCAATCCTCAAGGGAAAAGTGTTTTCAGCAAATCATCAATCCTGTCCAAGTCAAAAAACTCCGCCTTTCTGGGGATGGAAATCGAAGGTCAGGTGTACGGAATTATAAATCAAGGAAAATTAATATTAACCTAACAACATGAGTAACACTATTGAAAAAGGAAAAACCGCGGCAATCACAAGCTATATTATGGGCGTCGGGGTATTTATTGCCATGTCCATGAATGCAGATGACAAGAATACTTTTGCCTCATTTCATATCCGCCAAGGATTAGGATTAACACTAACTTTCATTTCATTGGGTTTAATCGTAAGCAATTTTGATAGCTTACTGATTTCAGCACCGATGTGGATTTTTGTTTCCGTTCTATGGTCCTATGGAATTTTTAGCGCCATAAAGGGAGAGACAAAACCGGTTCCGTTATTAGGTAATTTTTTTCAAAAATGGCTTGTAAATATATCTTAAAAAAATGAAATTATCACTAGAGTATCTCATAAGAGAACCAAAAATAAAGTCAGACAAAAACCCACTTATACTTTTGCTTCACGGATACGGTAGCAACGAAGAAGATTTGTTTTCTTTTGCAACGGAACTTCCTGACGAATATTACATCATCTCGGCGCGCGCGCCGTATGACTTGCAATATGGCAGTTATGCGTGGTATGCCATTAATTTTGACGCTGATGAAAACAAGTTCTCGGATAACGAACAAGCTCGATCTTCAAGAAGTTTAATCGCTGAATTTATAGATGAATTGACAACCAATTATCCAATTGACCCCGATAAAATCACATTACTTGGCTTCAGTCAGGGTGCGGTCCTGAGTTATGCCATTGCACTTTCACATCCTGAAAAGATTCAAAAAGTAATTGCCCTAAGCGGCTATTTAAGTGATGCCATTTTTGAAAACGACTATCTCAAAAATGACCTGTCAAAATTGAAAATATTTGCTTCACACGGAACAGCTGACCAAGTGATTCCAGTCGATTGGGCCCGCAAAACAAAGCCTTTCCTAGACAAACTGGGTATTGCATCCATTTATAAAGAATACCCCATTGGTCATGGGATTTCCCCACAAATTTTCACTGATTTTAAGAATTGGTTATAAGAATAAAAAAAGGTTCCAAATTTGGAACCTTTTTTTATTCTTATTGTTTTGGATAAAGCAACGATTGATTGACTTCGAATGAAATACTTTCATCGTCATTGACAAAGTACTTGAGAAGGACTTCACCCCAAATATCCCCATCACTAAAGTCGGCAATAATCCATCGGTGATTTAGAATTTTCACTTTGTTGATTATAAATTTATTTTCCCCAATTTTATCCTGTCCAACATAAGGGTTGCCCTTGGGATTTGAATTAAAATCCAATAATTTCTCCGTAACATAGGGAATCAGTTTTTCATATTGAATCGTTTTTTCCGAACTTCCAGATTCAAAATAATTTTGGGCATTTTCGTTTTTTTCTAAAGAAAAATAATTGGCATCATTCAGCTTCGTTGTGAGGCCGCTCAAATCTTTTTTTAATTTCTTGGTTACTTTTTCATACCTACCCTGTTCGAATGCAACTTCCTTACTGTAAAACATATACGTAAATATGTTCATGAGTACGAGTATAATAAAAGTATAGAGGAATAACGATTTTTTCATTTTAAGTTTAATTATAGTGTGATTTCTAAATTATCGTAAGCAAGATAAACATTTTCAGGCAACTTTTTTTGGACTTCTTCATGAAAACCCAACATATGGCTAACGTGTGTAAGATATGCCTTTTCCGGCTGGACCAAAGCTATAAAATCCAATGCCTCCTGCAAATTAAAATGGGCTGCGTGCTGTTCTTCCCGCAAAGCATTTATCACCAATACTTTGAGGTTTTTTAGTTTTGAAACTTCATTTTCGCCTACCGTTTTCGCATCGGTCACATAAGCAAAATCATCAATTCTATACCCAAAAACTTGCAATCCCCCATGCATAACATTGACAGGAATTACCGTTTTCTCCCCCAAGACGAAAGGCACATTATTGACCACTTCTATCGTTTCTACGGATGGAGCGCCCGGATACCTGTTTACGGTCGTAAAAACATAATCAAATCGGCTTTTCAGATTATCGATCACCCTTTGGTGCGCATAAATAGGAATTTTCCCTTGTTTAAAATTAAATGGACGAATGTCATCTATACCTGCCGTATGATCCGCATGTTCATGAGTGAAAAGTATCCCATCCACATGTTGACATTTGGAAGAAAGCATTTGCTGTCTGAAATCAGGACCACAATCGATCACATATGAATGGTCCCCCCAGGATACCCATACGGAAACCCTAAGTCTTTTATCTTTATTATCAGTACTTTTACATACCGGATGATCGTTACCTACAACTGGAATCCCTTGAGATGTGCCAGTGCCTAAAAAATATACCTTCAATTGCGTTTAATTTTTTTACAAAAATAGGATTAAATCTCTTTCATTAGAACCCTATTTAATTAACTTTGTAACATATTACCCATATTTAAAATAAAAATGGATACTGAAATAAAACTCAAAGGTGACAAAGTCATCGCACAAATACCTTCAATCAAAGACAAGGCACTTCGTATTAATTTGAATGAAAATATATACGGTACATTTGCTGAAATTGGAGCTGGACAAGAAACAGTACGTCATTTTTTTAGGTCTGGAGGTTCTTCGGGAACTATTGCAAAAGCGATGTCAGCTTATGACAAAGATTTTAGTGATTCCATATATGGTATTGAAACAGACGGACGTTATGTAACGGAAAGCCGACTTAAAAAAATGCTGACTTTTGAGGGCCAATTGATGGAGGATCGCTTGAGCAGGGAAAAACATCCTCATAAAATGTTTTTCAGTTATGCCAACACCGTAGCCACGATCGATTTTGCAAAACAATTTAAAGGACATGGTTGGGTTGGAATTCGATATCAAATCGAACCTGACGAAGACTATAATGAAATTATTCTCCATATCCGCTTCAAAGAAACGGATGCGCGCCTGCAACAGGAAACTCTGGGAACACTGGGTGTCAATCTAATTTATGGCGCATACTATAAATACAATGATCCGAAGAGATTGTTGCGCTATTTATACGACCATTTAGACAAAGACCAACTTGAAATTGACACCATTAACTTTTCCGGTCCCCGTTTTGCGGATGTAGACAATCGTTTGATGAGTTTACAATTAGTAAAAAACGGAATGACTGATGCCGTAATGTTTGACCCTAACGGTAAAAATATTCTTCCGGCAGCTATACTGTACAAAAAAAATATCCTTGCCTTAAGAGGTAGTTTCCGACCTGTGACGAAGGTCAATATGGATATGTATGAGAAATCATTGAAAATGTTCCTCCAAGAAAACAAAGTCGAAAAAGACAATACATTAGTTATTTTTGAAATCACCTTGTCGAATTTACGTTCAGACGGAGAAATCGATGAACGTGATTTTATGGATCGAGCAGAACTGTTATGTTCTTTGGGACAAACGGTAATGATTTCGAATTTTCAAGAATATTACAAGGTAGTTGAATATTTTTCCAATTATACCAAAGCAAGAATGGGACTGGCTATGGGTGTAAATAACCTAGTCGATATTTTTGACGAAAAATACTATCGTCATCTGAGTGGTGGAATACTTGAAGCGTTTGGAAAATTATTCTTCCGCGACATGAAAGTATTCTTATATCCAATGTTAGACGAAAATGCAGAAATCACCACTTCCGAAAATTTAAAAGTCCACCCTAGAATGAAAGAACTATACAAATTCTTTAAGTTCAACGGTAAAGTGGTTGATATAGGTGATTACCACCCGGAAATTCTTGAAGTTTTCTCCCGCGAGGTATTGAAAATGATTAGTGATGGCAGACCTGGCTGGGAACCTATGCTTCCTTCCGGTATCGCTGAAATCATAAAAGAGCATCACCTTTTTGGATACGAGCACAATAACCTTTTGAAGGAAAGTGATAAATAAAAATGGTCAGTAGTGGTTTTTATTGCGCAGTTGCTGTAATCGTAGTTGGCCTTGAAAAACTAAAATTATAATAAACTAATCAAAGTCCATAATCAAGGTGTACAAACCTAATTATGGACTTTTTTTATGCCTGAACTTAGCATTTCAAAACTAACTCTCTATTAACGGCGACTGAATAATTACTTCAGTATTTGATCAGCGTGGGCTTTGGTCTTTACTTTTTCAATCACCTCATCTATAATTCCGTTTTCATCGATTACAAAAGTGGTTCGGTTAATACCGTCGTACTCTTTTCCCATGAATTTTTTAGGTCCCCAAACGCCGAAAGCCTCGATCACTGATTTGTCTTCATCAGCCAGTAACGGAAATTGGAAATCGTATTTTTCTTTGAATTTAGCCTGCTTTACCTGTGCATCGGCACTTACTCCCAAAAGCTCATAATTATTGGCTTGAAACCGCTCAAAATTGTCCCTAAGGTCACAGGCTTCGGCAGTACATCCTGGTGTATTGGCTTTTGGGTAAAAGAAAACCACAAGTTTTTTCCCTTTGTAATCTTCTAATTTATGTTCTTTCCCGTCTTGATCTAGTGCCGAAAAGCTTGGTGCTTTATCGCCTTTTTTTAATGTTGTCATAATTTTAGGTTTTGGTTTTTGTGTTATTAATGATATGCCCCGGATTGCAGTAAAAACTACAGAATAAGGTTAGTTTCAATTTTATGTGTTTGCAAAGCGACCAAAGGAAGCTCTTACAAAACACTTAAAAATTGCCCTAACTGCATGAGTAGATGTAACGGTAAACTGGATTAGGCACATCATGAAATTTATTCTATTTTTGCAAGACATAAAATTACGAAAATGACCAAGCAAGAACGGGTAACATTTGTTATAAATACGTTAAAAGAACTATATCCAACGATTCCAATTCCGCTAGACCATAAAGACCCCTATACTTTATTGATTGCCGTTTTGCTTTCGGCGCAATGCACTGATGTTCGGGTGAACAAAATCACACCTTTACTTTTTGCGAAAGCGGACAACCCGTACGATATGATAAAAATGTCCGTCGAGGAGATAAAAGAAATCATACGACCGTGTGGTTTGTCACCAATGAAATCAAAAGGAATACACGGGCTGTCTCACATTTTAATAGACAAACATGGTGGCGAAGTACCGAAAAGTTTTGAATATCTGGAAGAACTGCCTGCTGTGGGACATAAAACGGCCAGTGTGGTAATGTCGCAAGCTTTTGGAGTTCCCGCTTTTCCAGTGGACACCCATATTCACCGATTGATGTATCGCTGGAATCTGACCAATGGCAAAAATGTCGTACAAACAGAAAAAGACGCAAAACGTATTTTCCCAGAAGCGCTATGGAATGAATTACACTTACAAATCATTTGGTATGGAAGGCAGTATTCGCCAGCTCGCGGCTGGGATTTAGAACAAGATATTATCACCAATACAATAGGAAGAAAATCAGTATTGAATAAATACCTTAAAAAATAAGATTCACTAATTTGAGTTTCAAATAAGTGAATCCTACTAATACTAAAGCTCTTAACCAAACTTCATATTATTTAATTTGAAAGAAATCTAATTGGATATTATATCGAAACTTTTGTTATTAATTTTTACTATGCTTAACGCTTTTGAATAATTTAATAAAAAAGAAACGATTTCCTTTCTTGGTTTCATTGTCTTAGTTATCAACGAATCTTTAGAGTAAATTTTTGCCATGTTGTCTATGTTTTTATTACTATACTACAACGTGCAAAATATCGATTTATTGTTAATTCGTTAAAACAATTTGGTGCTTATCGATAACTTTTCTTAAATTCATCAAAGCGTAACGCATTCTCCCTAAAGATGTATTGATGCTAACCCCCGTAATTTCGGAAATTTCTTTAAAACTCATGTCTTGGTACATTCGCATAACCAAAACTTCTTTTTGGTCTAGCGGCAACTCCTCAATCAATTTCTTTATGTCCTGTTCGACCTGAGCCGAAATTAATTGGCTTTCTATTGTGGGAGAATCGTCAGACATAATTGAAAAAATTGAAAACTCCCCTGTTTCCCTAAACATGGGCATTTTTTTACTTTTTCTATAATGGTCAATTATCAGATTATGAGAAATTCTCATAACCCACGGTAGAAATTTACCTTCCTCGTTATAGGAATTTGACTTTAAAGTTTTGATTACTTTTATAAAAGTATCTTGAAAAATATCATTTGATATATCTCTATCTGAAATTTTAGAGTATATAAAACCGTAAATTCGGGATTCATGCCTTTTGATTAATGTTGCCAAGGCTTTTTCATTTCCTGCAACATAATTTTGCACCAATAAAGCATCTGGAGGGTGGATATCAGCCATAGTCTTACCTTTTAGTTTTGGTTAAAATTTGTAAAAATTTTCTAAAAAAGTAGTTTTATGTTATAGGCTGTTATTGTTTTTACGTTAAATTAAAAATCAAATTTAACAAATATTTACTCTAAGATACAAATAAAATTAAGAAAAATTAACACGGACAACGCTAATATGTTAAAAATGACCACCAAATTTAAACATTAATTCGTTTTACGGGCTTCTAAAGCACTCTAACATGGAGAACTCCAAGACAAATACAGAATCTAATTTAATATGCAAGATCCACACCAAGCAATTAACCTCGAGATCTTTAAAAACACATGCAATAATAATATGAGGGCTGTTTTCCTCATAAAATGAATTTAGAGGGCATTCCTTTTAGCTATTAATCATACAATACAAACCTTTAATAATCTCATTTATTTCCTCCTAAAAAAATATTAACGACCCCCTCGTTTGCCATTTTTCTTTAATCGATAAAAAAAACATTTTTTGATTGACAAAAACAAAATTAAAACAATACTATAGTATTGGAATTCAGAAGTTTAAAGCACCACAGCCCTGATTCTCTTTAAATAAAATTGCAAAAAACTAAATTGATTTCGTTACCAAATCAAAATAGGTTTAGTTCCGCAATTTTGGCTTGTTGAACTTCTTTTTTCCAATGAAACTTGATTTGTTACATAATAGATAAATGCATTTTACGCATTAAAAAAAAAGAGAAGACTGTTGCTTTGAACAACAGCTTCTCTTCTTCAAAAACTAGACTGCAACTAAACGCTACTGATATACTTTTATATAATCTATTTGAAATTTTTGTGGAAAGATCGAGTCGTCAACATCCGGTCCTCCAAAACTTCCTCCAATTGCCAAATTGACGATAAAAAAGAAGGGTTGATCGTAAGGCCAAATAGCTTCCGTTTTATTCTCTGGATTGAAAGTGTACACTAAATTATTATCAACAAAAAAATCTATTTTATCTTTAGACCAATCCATCGCATAGATATGATATCCTTCTTCAATATCTTCCAGCCTTGTTTTTTTTGTATTGATAGTATTTCCATGACTGTCCTGTGTGTGTAAGGAAGTAAAAATAATATCAGGTTCTCTTCCTACATATTCAAGAATATCAATCTCCCCACATTTCGGCCAACCCTCTTTATCAATATTAGACCCCAACATCCAAAAAGCAGGCCAGATGCCATGCCCGATGGGTAGTTTAGCTCTAGCTTCAAAATAACCATATTGAAATTCTTTTTTAGCTTTAGTCGTGATCCGTGTTGACGTGTATTTCTCCCCTTCTTTTTTTGCTGTAATTACTAGGTTTCCATTTACAATCTTATGATTTTCATTAGTGTAAAGTTGCCTTTCTTTGTTACCCCAACCACAATTAGGGCAACCATCTCCTAATTCAATATTCCAAACTTCCTCGTTTAAGTATTTTCCATTAAAGTTTTCTTCCCAAACTAGTTTTTTTTTGGTCGCTTGTCCAAAACAAGAACTTCCGATAAGTAATAGTATTATAAATTTTTTCATTTTTATCTAGTTAGAATATTGAAAATTCATCTGTAAAGTTTTTGCTGAACTACCACCAACAAAGACATTAAAATCTCCTGGCTCCGCTTCCCACTTATTATTAGCAGTATAAAATTCAATTGTTTTGTTATCGATATTAAAAGTGATTTCTTTCGTTTCGTTTGCTTTTAATTCTATCATTTCAAAACCTTTTAATTCTTTAACCGGTCTTGTTACACTACCAATCAAATCTCTTATATACAACTGAACTACTTCTTTCCCAGTAACTTTTCCAGTGTTCTTAACTTTAACTGACACGACTATTTTTCCGTTTTTAGAAAAAGAAGCATCACTTAATGTTAAATCAGAATATTCAAATTTAGAATAACTCAAACCGTAACCAAATGGATACAATGGAGTATTTTCTACATCAATGTAATGTGACCAAAAAACACTTTCCGGCTCATTCATAACGGGCCTTCCCGTATTTTTATAATTGTAGTAAATAGGTACTTGACCTACATTTCTTGGAAACGTCATTGGTAATTTTCCACTAGGATTATAGTCACCATACAAAACTTGAGCTATAGCATTACCACTTTGAGTACCTAAATGCCAGCCTTCTACAATTGCTGGAATATTTTCATCAGCCCATGGAATTGCCAATGGACGACCATTATTCAAAACCAAAACAACATTAGGGTTGGCTTTGAAAATTGTTTCCAACAATTCCTGTTGTACTCCAGGCAATCCTAAATCTGATCTACTTCTTCCTTCTCCAGATTGCAGGCCGTGTTCTCCTAATACCATTATCACAACGTCAGCCTGCTTTGCTGCAGTAATTGCTTCAGGAAAACCACTTTTGTCTGTCATATTAATTTTAGTCTCCCATACGAATTGAGTTCTTCCAACACTAACATCAGCTCCTTTGACATAGCTAAGTTTATTTCCTTCATACTTTTGAAGTCCTTCCAATACTGAAACAGCACTTTCGTCATCAGCAGCAATTCTCCAACTACCCAATGGGCTTGTTTTATCATTTGCCAATGCCCCTATAAGCGCAATTTTCAATCCTGCTTTTTTAAGAGGCAACAGTTCACTTTCATTTTTTAATAAGACAATTGATTTTTTTGCCATATCTAAAACCTCTTCTTGAAACTTAGCACTTCCTACCGTTTCTTTTTCGCGAGTTTCGTCACAATATTTGTATGGGTTGTCAAACAACCCCAATTCAAATTTCACTTTAAGGATTCTTCTAGCAGCATCATCAACAAGCTTTTCGCTTACTTTCCCTTCCTGAACTAATTCAACCAAATACCCTACGTAAGCACTGGATTCCATATCCATATCAGAACCTGCCTTAATCGCAATTTCTGCAGCTTGTTTACTGTCTTTTGCATAACCATGAGCAATCATCTCGTTAATAGAACCCCAGTCTGACACAACAAAACCAGCAAAATTCCAATCCCCTTTTAATATTTGTCGTTGTAAGTATCGATTTCCTGTTGCAGGAATTCCGTTCAATTCATTGAAGGAATTCATAAAAGTTCTCACTCCGGCATCAACAGCTGCTTTAAAAGG
>JBLIHD010000032.1:0-10544 GCA_047636335.1 Flavobacterium sp. | reverse complement strand
AGTTTTTTTTTGAACTTCCATGCAACCTTTTTGCATTGTCAATCGTCTATACTAATAGAAACCCTTTATAAAAATTTTGAAAGTAATCAATTTACATCAGGAGGAAAAAGAACTAATCCAACTGGCTGTCGAAAACAATCGTCAGGCACAGCAGCAAATCTATACTCGGTTTTCTCCAAAAATGTTAAGTATCTGTCGGCTGTACGTAAAAGACTTACAACAGGCCGAAGATGTAATGATTACTTCTTTCATGAAAGTTTTTACGAAGCTGAAATTTTTTGAAAACAAAGGTAGTTTTGAAGGGTGGGTTAGGCGAATCATGGTTAACGAGTCAATCTCTTATTTACGGGTGAAAAAAAAGATAAAATTCATTGAGGATGAAATCTATATTGACCCAGGTTGCGAAACAGTTGACAGTCAATTTTCAATAGATGACATTCAGCTTTTGATAGATAATTTGCCTGATGGGTGTAAAATGATATTCAATTTATATGCTATTGAAGGTTTTAAGCACAAAGAAATTGCTGTTATGCTTGATGTTAATGAGGGAACATCTAAATCGCAATTGGCGCATGCCAGAAAAATTCTGCAACAGCAAATAAACATATTAAAGAAACGTGAAATGAGCTATAATTTAAATGTGTAGTACTTAATGCTGATCAGCAATTGCAAGTTTCAGAAACTAGATTGAAAACAGATTAATATGGAAGTAAATAATTTTGACAGGGATATAAGAGAGAAATTGGAGACTAGAGAAATTTTGCCTTCTGCTCGATCTTGGGATCGGTTGGAGGGGATGCTGACCGTTGTCGATAAACCAAAACATCCGTCTTATTGGATGTACATCGCAGCTAGTTTTGTTGGATTGTTATTCATAGGGACCATTTACTTTAATGGTGTAGAAACTGGAGTAATTAATAAAGGTAATCCAATAGTACAAGAACAAAAAATTGATAAAAATAATTTAGAAAAGCCAGAAATCATTAATAAGAAGGTATTACCGAGCCAAATTCAAAGAAAAAGTTCAAATGAAAATAGAGGGGTTGTTACTAACGATAACCTTAAAAAAGACCCCAAACACCTTGTAAATAAAAATAAGGAAATTTTACTATTCAATCAATCAAAGGAGAATAACAGTACAGTTAATTATACCGAAGAAAAAAGGTGTCAATCTTTAAGTAGAACTAAATACATCTCGGCAGAAAAATTATTAGCTGAAATTAGTTATACTAATCTTGAAGCAGAAGCTGCTGATAGAACAATTGAGAAAACCAGAAAAATTTCTGCTGTGGATCCAAGTAGCTTGTTGTCAAATGCTGAAACAGAATTGGATCAATCTTTTAAAGAATCGGCATTGCAAAAATTAGACAAGAAATTCAATGCAATAAAAATAGCTGTGGCTAGTAGGAATTACGAAGAATAAATCAATCATCAATCAAAAAACGAAAATTATGAAAAAAATCATTGTATTTACACTAATACTAGTGTTGGGTATCGTAAGCAAGTCGAGTGCTCAAAAAACAGAATATTCTTCGGAATGGAGTTATAGACAAGATGCGTTAAACAGTTACGAGATCGGTTCTGACAAAACCCCAGAATTTAAGGAACAAAATGTTTTTAAAATTAAATCTATTAAGAACAAAATTGAAGGTTTTGGTAATATTATGAATACTATGAATGCTGAAGCTTACTCAGGAAAAACCGTTAAAATGACTGGCTATGTAAAAAGCGAAAACGTAAAATCTTGGGCGGGACTTTGGATGCGTGTTGATTATTATACTGCTGCTGTTCTTGCTTTTGACAACATGCAAAATAGAGCTATAAAAAGAACAACTGATTGGGCAAAATATGAGGTTGTTTTATTTGTTCCTGCAGAAGCAACATCAATTTCGTATGGCGTTTTATTAGAAGGAACAGGGCAGATTTGGTTTAAAGATGTAGTTCTTGAAGTTGTTAGTGATACTATACCTGAGACTGGGCGCAATAAAGGAAGAGATCACAAAATAATTTCATTTGAGAAAAGAGCAAAAGCAATTGGAGATGGAATTAAAAAAATAACAGACAATCAGAAAAATGCTTTGAAAGTTGAAATTGACGCAATAGACAAGGATGTCGAAAAAGGATTGATTTCTAAACAAAAAGCGGGCGAACTTAAAATGGAAAAAGCAGAAGAGCGTGCAGCAAATATTGATACAAAAGTCGCTATCGAAGAAGGGAATTTAAGTCAGTTAATTCAAGATCAAGTTGATGGAAAGTTGGAGGTGGAAAGTTCGAATGAGAGAGGTGGTCGAAGCATCATTATAGGAGGCAGTAATGACTCTATTGGAAAGAATAAGACTGTAATTAACTTGACCTCTATGAAAGTATATAATGGTCAAGATGATAAGTTGAACCGACATTATAAAAGAACAACTTCACAAATTGTTTTTGCTACAGGTTTAAATAATTTAGTTACGGAAAAAAGTATTCAAAAATCAGGTTTCAAGTATTTAGGATCGCACTTTTATGAATGGGGTTTGACCTATAATACAAGGTTATTTAAGGAAGCTAATTTACTGCATGCTAAATACGGATTATCTGTTATTTACAATAATCTTCGTGCTACAGATAATAGAAATTTTGTTGTTAACGGAGGACAAACAAATTTAGAAGTGAATCCAGTTGCTCAGGAAGACTCTAGATTTAGAACTGTTTCACTGGTAGTTCCAGTACACTTAGAGTTCGACTTTTCTAAATCTAAAGAAAGAGACAGTAAAACGTATTTTAAAACGCATGATAGTTTCCGTTTGGGTTTTGGAGGCTACTTTGGTACAAATTTAAAATCCAAACAAATCACAAAGTATGAGGATGGCGATTATAAATCCGTGGAAAGAGTAAGAGGAGATTTTAATGTAAGCAATTTCGTTTATGGTCTAAGTGGTTATCTCGGTTATGGTGCTACTAGTTTGTATGTTAAATATGATTTAAACCCTGTATTTAAAAATAATGAAGTGAAACAAAACAATGTTTCTCTTGGTGTTCGTTTTGATTTCAATTAATTTTACTTGGGTTAGTCGATACTTTTTTAAAAAACCCTTTTAGAGTTTCAAACTTTAAGGGGGTTTGCTTCTTTAAAACTTTGTAACTTTGACCCTTTATAAATTTACTATTTAAAAATTGATTTCAAAAGCGACTATAGATACTGTTTTCGAAACCGCTCGAGTAGAGGAGGTTATTGGTGATTTTGTGCAATTAAAAAGGGCCGGAAGTAACTTTAAAGGATTGAGTCCGTTCTCTGATGAGCGCTCTCCTTCATTTATGGTTTCGCCGGTAAAGCAAATTTGGAAAGACTTTAGCACCGGTAAGGGAGGGAATTCCGTCGCTTTCTTGATGGAGCATGAGCATTTTACCTATCCGGAAGCCATTCGTTATTTGGCCAAAAAATACAATATTGAGATCGAAGAAACGGAGCAAACTGACCAGGAAAAAGCCAATACCGATGTTCGTGAGAGCATGTACTTGGTTTCTGAATTTGCCAAAAGTTACTTCCATAATATACTTTTAAATTCCGACGAAGGTAAAGCTATAGGGCTGTCTTATTTTAAGGAAAGAGGATTCACCAGTGATACCATTAAAAAATTCAGTTTAGGATATTCTCCTGAAACTTGGGATGCTTTTACCAAAGAAGCTTTAGGAAAAGGGTATAAGCTGGAGTTTTTGGAAAGTACCGGTTTAACGATAGCAAGAGAAGACAGACCGTTTGACCGTTTCAAAAGCCGAGTGATGTTCCCAATACAAAGCATGTCCGGAAGGATACTTGGTTTTGGAGGTAGAATACTTACAAATGACAAAAAAGCCGCAAAATACCTGAATTCGCCTGAAAGTGAGATTTACCATAAGAGTAAGGTCTTGTACGGGATTTTTCAAGCGAAACAAGCCATTGCTAAACAAAACAACTGCTATTTGGTAGAAGGCTACACTGATGTCATTCAATTTAACCAGTCCGGAATTGAAAATGTGGTCGCTTCCTCCGGGACAGCTTTGACACCGGATCAAATCCGACTAATCAACAGATTAACTAAAAACATTACCGTTCTTTTTGATGGTGATGCGGCCGGCCTTCGTGCTTCGATTAGAGGAATCGATTTGATACTGGAAGAAGGTATGAATGTGAAGGTATGCTCTTTTCCTGACGGCGAAGATCCAGATAGTTTTGCCAAAAAAACATCTTATGATGATTTAGTGGCTTATTTAGAGAATAATGCCAAAGATTTTATACAGTTCAAAGCTTCTCTTTTGATGAATGAGGCAAAGAATGACCCCATAAAAAAAGCCGATTTGATTCGAGATATGGTGTTGAGTATTTCCAAAATACCGGACAGAATCCAGAGGGAAATATACATCCAAGAATGTTCTCGAATTATGGATATTTCAGAGCAAGTTTTGGTAAGCACTTTAGCGCAATTAATTCAGAAAGAAAGTTTAGGGAACGGTAAGAATCAAAAACAGGATCAAGGGCAGAAGTCTATGCAAGTTGTGAAAAACCAAGACCCTGCCTCTGTCGAAAAAGTCGATATTCTCTATCGTTTAGAACGGAAAATAATTGAAATTTTGCTTCTGTATGGTAACAAAACAGAAGAGTTTGAGGATGTGCTATTGAAGTCGAACGGGGAAGGCGAAATTGAACATATTATTGAAAAGAAACAATACAAAGTTTTTCACAGAATCTATTTGAGTTTGCAAGAAGATGAGGTGGAATTGGCAAATCCGTTATTTCGCGAAATATTCAATGACTTGATCAATTATTATCTTCAAAACGAGGAATTTAATATTGAAAAATACTTGATGCACTTAAAGCCTGAATTTGCGCAAGAAGTGACTGATATTTTGATGGAAGACGAAAGGGTAGTCCTCCATGATTGGGAAGGGCAGAATATTTTCCCGAAATCAAAAAATGATACCATAAGTCAATACGTGTCGGAAACTATTTTTACCCTACGATGGTACTTGGTGGATATGATTATTGAGCAATTAAAAACCTCCCTATCATCTGAACCTGGTTCAGATAATACGGAGTCTTTGTCTATGGCGATTGACTATTACAAATTAATCAATTCGTTCTCTAAAAAATTAGGAAGGGTAATGGCAAGAAATAACTAAACGATTTCCAGTTTTTTAGCTTTTTCAACTAAATCTACCAGATTGGTTACATTT
Source organism: Flavobacterium sp. (assembly GCA_047636335.1). GTDB lineage: Bacteria > Bacteroidota > Bacteroidia > Flavobacteriales > Flavobacteriaceae > Flavobacterium. Next base: position 5,351 of record JBLIHD010000032.1, on the reverse strand, counting down.
AGTTTTGTTAACAATCGCAACTTGTACGTACTGATTGTTTTTTCGTTAAGGTTCAGGATTTCGGCGATTTCATGATTCTTTTTCCCCGCACTCAAATAGCGCAACACTTCCACTTCCCGATTGGACAGTTTTCGATATAAGCGCTCGCTCTTACTTTGTTTTGCAATTAAGGCAAGGTTCTTTTTCACGGTTTCATTCATGATTATCTTTCCTTGATTAACTTTAACAATAGATTGACCTAAAGTTTCGAGTTTTTCTTTTTTATGTACAAATCCTGATACACCCGCTTTAATGGCGTTTGGCGCATAGATTTGTTCTGAAAGACCACTGAAAATAATAATTTTAGTTTTTGGAAAAGTTTTCAAAATTGATTTAACTTCAAAAATACTGGAAAGACCTTCCAGTTCCAAATCTAATATTAAGACATCTATGTCTTTAGTAAGTAGTATATCTCGTATCATCAGGAAATTACCAACGTTGGCAACTATTGAAATGTCGGCGTGATCTTTAAAATAAGACTTCACTCCAAAATGGACGACCGGATAGTTATCGGCTAAACAAACTTTAATCATAATTCTTTGTTTTAAGAGTTATCTGTCAAAATGATAATAATAAATTTAACGATAATATGATATTGATACTAATTTTCTTGATAAAATGCAATTAATTCCGATTAACTAAGCAAACCGGTATGTCTTTCATTTTATGTTGGTTAGTTTTGTTTAAGCTTTTGTAAATTTCATAAACTATTTTTTGTCTTCCTGAAAATTCGTTAACGGTTTTTCCAGCTTCGTCTTCAAGCATTGCCCATTCTAATTCATCGTAACTCGCGCCCAGCTGTTGTTCGTCTGTTTTTTCGTCACCAAACAGCCCGTCTGACGGATCCGCTTTGAGGATTGACCCCGGAACATTTAGGTAGGCGGCCAAAGTAAACACTTCGGATTTCATCAAATCGGCAATTGGACTTAAATCCACTCCTCCGTCTCCATATTTTGTATAAAAGCCAACTCCAAAATCTTCCACTTTATTTCCGGTTCCCGCTACTAATAATCCATGAACACCCGCAAAATAATATAAAGTTGTCATACGCAGACGCGCTCGAGTATTTGCGAGGGTCACGTCCAGTTTGCTTTTTTCAAAATCAGTGGGGACTTCTTTCTTGAACGCTTCAAAAACTGAAGTCAGATCTGCTTGGGTATTCCTTACGTGAGGGAATCTTTTTTTTAATTGCTCAATATGTTCACGGGCACGGCTCACATGGCTTTCGTGCTGATGAATGGGCATTTCTACGCATAAAACGTCCATCCCGGTTTGCGCGCACAATGTTGAAGTGACGGCAGAATCGACCCCTCCTGAAATGCCAATAACAAATCCTTTGACATTTGCGTTTTCCGCATAGGCTTTTAGCCAGTTTACAATTTGAGTGTTCACTTTTTCAACTTGCAGAGTGCTTTTTTTAGTCATAATAGTTTAACTTTTAAAAAGGAGGGGTGTATATTTGCCAAAGCAATAGGTAGCCTGATCTTTTGTGTAATTTTTGCTGGCAAATTTAATTAAAAAAAATGAGAAGATTCCTAATTTATAGTGTTCTAAGTTTATTTATTTTGTCTTGCGGGCAAAAAAACAAAACAGAGAAGGCTGTTGATGAAATACCCGTAAAAATTGAGCTGGAGCGTTTTGACAAAATATTTTTCGAAACGCAACCTGAAGATTTGAATAGGGTAAAAAATCAATTCCCCTTTTTTTTTCCTGCGGGAAATGAAGATGCGGTTTGGTTAAGTAAAATGCAGGATCCATTGTGGCGTGAGTTGTATAACGAAGTCCAAAAAAAGTACGCAGATTTTAATCCCATGCAAAATGAGGCAATCACCCTTTTTAAGCATGTAAAATATTATTTTCCGGAAACGAAGATACCGAAGTTAATTACAGTAATCTCTGAAATGGATTATAATAACAAAGTAATATATGCAGATAGTCTGGTTATTATTTCGCTCGAAATGTATTTAGGCAAAGAGCATAAGTTTTATCAGTTTCCAAATTACATCAAGCAGAATTTTGAGCAAAGTCAAATTATGCCAGACGTTGTTTCCAGCTTTTTTAAATTTAAGACAGGCCCTAATCAAGAGAAGAGCCTGCTTTCTAACATGATTTTTGCGGGTAAAGAGCTGTACCTTAAAGATGTGTTATTGCCGGATTATAGCGATGCTGATAAAATGGGGTACACGCCGGAACAGATAAAATGGTGTGAAGAAAATGAGAGCTATATGTGGCGTTATTTCATAGAGAAGGAATTGCTTTATAGTGATGATCAAAAATTAAGCCCAAGGTTTATAAATATGGCCCCTTTTTCTAAGTTTTATCTTGAAATTGACAATGAAACTCCTGGTCGGACAGGAGCTTGGGTAGGATGGCAAATTGTTCGCTCGTATATGCAAAACAATGAAGTATCTTTGCAACAATTATTAAATTCGAATTCTAAAGAAATATTTGAAAAATCAAAATACAAACCTAAAAAGTAATGTCAGATAAAAACAAATCAGAAATTAAGATTGTCGTAGAATTAGATGAAAACCAAGTTCCGGAAAAATTACTGTGGTCAGCAAAAGACGGTGGTGTGGAACTCGAAGAAGCCAAAGCGGTTATGCTTTCAGTCTGGGACAGCAAATCAAAAGAAAGTTTGCGTATCGACTTATGGACAAAAGAAATGCCTGTCGATGAAATGAAGATATTCTTTCATCAGACGTTGGTTACTATGTCAGATACTTTTTATCGTGCCACCGGTGACGAAAAAATGACAGATACAATGAAGCAATTTTGTGAGTACTTTGCTGAAAAATTGGAATTGAAAAAATAAGTCAGATTCATTATCTAAAATAAAAAATCCCAAAACTATTCATTAAGTTTTGGGATTTCTTTTTTTTATTAAAAAATAAAATGCTTTTAAAATTGATTCTTGTTTTTGAAAACCTCTTGGTTTACTTCGTCTATATAACTCAATAGTTCCTCTTTTCCTAAAGACTCTGTTGCTGATGTCACAAAGTATTGAGGCATTTCTGCCCAGTTATTTGCTAACATATTCTTTTTATAAGCCGCAATATGAGAATCAATTTTCACTCTGCTGATTTTGTCTGCTTTAGTGAAAACAATACAAAAAGGAATTTCGCTCTCCCCCATATATGACATAAACTCTATGTCGATTGCTTGTGCCTCATGGCGAATGTCTATTAAAACAAAAGCGCAAACCAGTTGCTCACGGGTTTCGAAATAATCGGTAATAAATTGCTGAAAGACGGACTTGGTTTTTTTAGATACCTTGGCATAACCATATCCTGGTAAATCTACCAAAAACCAGTTATTATTTATTAAGAAATGATTGATTAGCTGCGTTTTTCCTGGTCTTCCGGAAGTTTTGGCAAGTTTTTTGTGGTTGGTCAACATATTGATTAATGAGGACTTCCCAACGTTTGATCGGCCTATAAAAGCATATTCCGGCAAAAAGTCCTTTGGACATTTTGAGACGTCTGAATTGCTAATTACAAATTCGGCGGTATTAATTTTCATTTTTTCTAGGTGTAAAATTCTCCTTCTAGGATTAGCGTGCTTTTAAATGCGTATGTGTTAACCAGTCTTCCAATAATTTGTTGAACTCTTCAGGTTGTTCCATCATCGCCGCATGTCCGCATTTGTCAATCCAATATAAAGTAGAGTTAGGCAGTAACTTATGAAATTCTTCAGCGACATCCGGAGGTGTGACTTTATCATTCTTCCCCCATATAATGCAAGTTTGAACATGCATTTTAGGTAAGTCTTTTGCCATATTATGACGAATTGCGCTTTTGGCAATAGTCAGCGTTTTTATCAGTTTTCTTCTATCGTTCACGGAAGCATAGACTTCATCAATAAGTTCCGGTGTGGCTATCTTGGGATCGTAAAACACATCCTCGGCTTTTTTCTTAATATACTCGTAGTCCCCTCTTTTTGGATAGCTATCGCCCATGGCACTTTCGTAAAGTCCCGAACTACCCGTAATTACGAGTCCTGCGACTTTTTCAGGATACATTTTAGTATGATATAAGGCAATATGTCCTCCTAGCGAATTTCCCAAAAGTATTACCCTTTCAAAACCTTTGAAAGTGATAAAATCTTTTACATATTTGGCAAAATTTTTGACGTTAGTTTTTAAAATATTTTGGGTGTATATAGGTAAATCAGGGATTACTATTTTGTATCCTTTTTCAGAAAAATAACTGGCAACGGCATCAAAGTTACTTAGACCGCCCATTAGGCCGTGCAAGATAACGATTGGTGTTCCTTCTCCAGCTTCATAATAGCTGTATTTACCTTCCTTCTTATAATTTTTTTCCATGTTTTTGAATGCGGATTTTCAATTTTCACAAATATATGATTTAATAAATTAAAATGAATTTTTGACTACGATTTTTAAGTTCATAAAGCTCTTTTTTTTATTGTTTTTATCTTAAGTGAAGTTTAAAATCCAGTAACATCCATTTTTTTTGAAATCCGGTATTGTAAATAAAGAGTTCCGGGTGTTAAATATCTGCATATAAGCGAATCCCTTTTTTCTTTAGTGTGAACATTCTTTGCCGAAATCTATAAAGCAGCTAACAGTCTGACAGTCCAAAAATTAAGGGGTTTAGGCCTAAAGTGGTTAAACTTATCAACAAAGTGGGAAGTAGTGGTAGATAGTGGTAATATTTTTCATATTTTTGCTTTAGTTCATTTCTAAAATAAAATCGCTTGATAACAATAGTCGGAACATATGAATGTAAGGTAGATGCTAAAGGAAGGGTGCTTTTGCCGGCGCCTTTAAAAAAGCAACTGGTTCCTTCGCTACAAAACGGTTTTGTTTTGAAGCGTTCTGTGTTTCAGCCTTGTTTGGAGTTGTATCCTATGGCTGAGTGGGACTTGATGATGTCAAAAATCAACAAGCTCAATCGATTTGTAAAGAAAAACAATGATTTTATACGCAGGTTTACGGCAGGCGTGAAAATGGTGGAAATTGATGCTTTAGGTAGGTTATTGGTCCCGAGAGACCTGATTTCTTTTGCAAATATATCAAAAGACATTGTTTTTTCTTCGGCAGTAAACATAATTGAGATATGGGATAAGGATTTATACGAAAAATCGATAAATGGAGAAGATGTAGATTTTGCCGATTTGGCGGAGGAAGTAATGGGAAATATAAATGACGACGACAATGGAATATCATAATCCGGTTTTGCTAAAGGCATCAGTAGATGGTTTAAATATTAAGCCTGACGGCGTTTATATAGATGTCACCTTCGGAGGAGGTGGACATTCTAAGGAAATTTTAAGCAGGTTAGGGTCAG
>JBLIHD010000031.1:0-10629 GCA_047636335.1 Flavobacterium sp. | reverse complement strand
ATACATATATTTATATCAACAGATGCCAATGACGAGATAGAACTTGCTTTTTTAGACGATATTAATTCAACGTCAAGTATTATAACTCTCACTCCCACTGCAGAAAAACTAGATAAATATATTAAGGCACCCAGCTTTACTTTAAGAGTGAAAGCAGTAACAAAAGAAACAGTAACTCAAAATATAACGGTAAAAGCGGATATGAGATTTCAGGTCACAGCAGATCCCTTTTAGTCCGTAAGTGATGAAGACGTATCTCTTATTCTTTTATAAATGTAAATTTAGACTTAACTCCTGTATCAAAATTATTCCACAAGTCGGACATTAACATCTTTCCTTCGGCATCATAAATATAAAAGGCTCCTGTATTTCCGCCCAAAGCCCCACGATTCAAAGCTTCTAACTCCAAATCGTTCAACCCCTCTTGAAGCTCTATTTTTATGTCTTTAAAATTGCTGTTCAAGTATAAATTATTTGCTAAAATAGTACTCTTGTAATTGTATATAATTGTCGCTTTTATTAAATCACCATCAATAGCACCATAATCACGTACTCGAATTATTAGGGATTTTGACTTGGTTCGAATTACTCCAAAATTTAAGTCCTTTACGTTAAGATAAGAAGCATCCTCTTTTAACCCGTTATTGACTAGTGATTTATCAATTTTTTGATTCATTTTATCTCGTACTTCATCCCCTGGATTAATAAAATCATTGGTTTGAATCATCGAAATAGGATCTGGGTCGCCAATTTTAAAATTAGTGCTCGGAAGTTTTGATTCTGGTTTTTTAAAAATATTGGGCGCTAGGATATCTTTAGGCGCAACCTTTAAAGGGCTTGCTTTTTTAGTTTTAATTCCTGTATCCAAAGGAGGTATTACTTTAAACTTTGAACTAAACTCGTTTTGAGAATAGCCGTTTATTGCAATACACATTATAATAACCAATAATATCTGTTTCATATCATACCACTTTGTTTTTAAATTCTCTAAATATCAAGTTGTGACAAATATACCAAGCTTTCTATCTAGAAAACAAAACCTCTGGCGAACATTAAAAAAAAATTAACCCTATCCGATTGAAAAACATTCTAAATTTAGTTTTCAATATTAACCCACTATCAAAAAACAACATTTATTGCTTGTCGATCATTATAGTAGCTATATAGCCTTGACCTATATTCCATTGGCTAGAATAAATTAAATATCCTTTATCATCATATACTTTAAATTCGGCCGTATTAGGGGCAGCAAACCCTTCATTCAACGCTTCAAAATCCATTCTGTTAACCCCTTTTTCCAGCTGCACTTCAAATCCTTTAAAGTCGCCCTCCAAAAGAACATCATAATCTATAACTTTATAATTCAGATAAATCCTAATGCGGTCCCCGTCCACATAAGCGCCATCTCGATATTCTACTTTTACTGTTTTAGAGTTCGTTTTATAAATACCTAAATCTTGATTTCTTCGATACGCTTCTGAAGCTACGACGACTTTATTTTCAGGTACTTTAAAGTTGTTCTCGGGCAATGGATCAGGGATATAATGCATAACTTTAGGTGGCCCAGCAATTGGCGGAACTACTAGTTTAATTTTTATCGCTTGACCCGTAGGAGGTATCGCTTTAAATTTATTGCTAAATTCATTCTGGGAATACCCTTTGACGGACAGTCCTATTATTAAAATTATAAAAAAAGTTCGATTCATAATGCTTGCGTATTGATTGATCATTTGCGTAATTTTAAAAAAAAATAAAAAACCAATATTATAAAATCATACAAACTGCATTCCTTAACGTTTCTGTATAACTTGATATTTCCGGATTTATTACGTTTTGCCATTTAAAACATTTTATCAAAAGGGAAGTTTTTATATCAAATCACTATTTTTTATTTTACTATTTTTATAAATTGCAAAAAATATACCAATTTTCACATTGGACAAAATTACTTAGAAAAAACAACCTTAAAAAAAACCAAAATGAAAAGAGAAAACATATTAACAGGATCCCCTTGGGAGGATAAAATGGGATATTGTCGTGCTGTCCGCATAGGAAACAGCATTGAAATTTCAGGAACGGTAGCAATAGTCGATGGTGAGAAAATAAAAGCCACCGATGCCTACGCCCAAACCTTCAATATTCTTGAAAGAGTTGAAAAGGTGCTTGAGGATTTAAGTGCGAGTATGAAAGACGTCATTAGGACCCGAATATTCACCACTGACATCTCCACCTTTGAGGATGTCGCCAAAGCGCATTCTGCTTTTTTCAAGGACATCAAACCTACAACAGGTTTTTATGAAATCAGTAAATTAGTGTCTCCGGAATATCTGGTTGAAATAGAATTTACTGCTGTACTTCCTGAGAAACACAATAATTTGGATGGATTGTAATACTTTAGCAAAATAGTGCTCGGCAATTTCCCTAAAGAAAAGGATGATTTTACAAAAAATAAAAAAAACAATACTGCTCTCTCTCAAATGGATATTCATTTGTGCACTGATAGGCTTCTTCTCGGGTTCAGCTTCAGCATTTTTGTTGGTGGCTTTAGAATGGGCCGCAAACTACAGGGGTCAGAACAACTGGATCATTTGGCTCTTGCCAATAGGCGGTCTGGTTATAGGTTATGGTTATCATTATTATGGGGCTTCTGTCGCGAAAGGGAATAATTTATTGTTGGAAGAATATGAAACCCCAAAAAAAACCATACCCTTAAAAATGGCTCCTTTGGTTCTTTTTGGAACGATAATCACGCATCTTTTTGGCGGATCGGCAGGTCGAGAGGGAACTGCGGTGCAAATGGGTGGCGCCGTAGCCGACCAATTCACGGCTATTTTCAAACTCGATAATTCGGAAAGAAGGACACTTATAATATTAGGAATCAGCGCCGGATTTGCTTCAGTTTTCGGAACGCCCTTCGCAGGAGCCCTATTCGCTTTAGAGGTTTTGTATTTCAGCAAAGTCAGTTACAAAAGCATAATTTTATCGTTTTTGGTAGCATTTATCGCCTATTACACGGTTGAAATCTGGGCAGTGAAACACACTCATTATTCCATACCCATCGTTCCAGCCCTGAATCTAAACATATTGCTTTGGATTATCCCGATCAGCATTTTATTTGGGTTATCGGCCATGCTTTTTTCCAGAAGCACACATTATTGGGGCATTTTATTTTCGAAAATTAAATATCCACCCTTGCGTCCATTTGTTGGAGGAATTCTGTTTGCTATAACGATTTACTTCATTGGCAGCACAAAATATCTGGGATTGGGCGTTCCGAGTATAGTGGAATCTTTTTCGAAGCCTAGCGAGTATTATGATTTTTTGGCCAAAATAGTATTAACGGGATTAACGTTGGGCGCAGGGTTTAAAGGAGGTGAAGTCACCCCGCTTTTTTTTATTGGCGCAACATTGGGAAGCGCATTGTCACTGCTTGTGCCGCTACCGATTGCCTTATTGGCGGGAATGGGCTTTGTGGCTGTTTTCTCGGGTGCGACACACACACCTGTCGCCTGTACCATTATGGGAATGGAACTTTTTGGTATACAAAGTGGAGCATACATTGGACTTGCCTGTTTTATCGCTTATTTGGCATCAGGATCCATAGGCATTTATCATTCCCAGATAGTTAAAGGGCCCAAATATCATTTATATCAAAAATTAAAAAGGAAAAAACTAGACAATTTCTGACCTAAATAAGTGTCTTATTTGCCAAATGATTTCCAACTTTACATTAAAAAATGTAAATTCGCAGACTATGAAAATACAAGACATTCAAGCGATACAGTTGCTATTGGCAACTCCAAAAAAAATTGCAATAATTCCACACAGAGGTCCTGATGGCGATGCTATGGGTTCCACTTTGGGATTATATCATTTTTTATTGAAAAATAATCATCAGCCTACCGTTATTGCCCCAAACGAATTTCCCGACTTTCTGGCCTGGCTTCCTGGTTCGGAAACGGTTAAGATTTTTGAAAGAGAAAGGGAAAACAGCGTAAAAATTCTTGAAGAGGCCGATCTGATTTTTACATTGGATTTCAATGCTTTGCATCGCGTGGGTGGAGGTATGGAAGAGGTATTAGCAGAAATGAAAGTACCCTTCATCATGATCGATCACCATCAGAAACCGGACGATTACGCCGCTTACACCTATTCAGACACTTCCATTGGTTCCACATGCGAAATGCTTTATAACTTCATTTCCTTTCTTGGGAAAAAAGAGGATATTGACAAGACAATTGGGACTTGCATTTATACCGGAATCCTCACTGATTCTGGCTCATTTAGGTTTGCAGGAACCACAGGAAATACGCACCGAATTGTTGCCGAATTAATCGATTTAGGTGTTGAGAACACTAAAATCCCTACCTTGCTGTTTGAAAACAGCTCCTACAGCCGTTTGCAGCTGCTTGGAAGGGCGCTTCAAAATCTGAAGGTTTTATCCGAGCATCAAACTGCTTATACAACGCTGACCCAAGATGAATTGAATACCTTTGATTATATAAAAGGCGATACTGAAGGAATCGTAAACTATGGACTAAGTATAAAAGGAATTGTTTTCACAGCGATTTTCATCGAGAATAAAGACGAAAAAATCATCAAAATTTCATTCCGTTCCCAAGGGGAATTTGACGTGAATGAATTTGCGAGGAATCATTTTCACGGAGGTGGACATCGCAATGCTGCGGGCGGAAAATCAGAAACATCAATGGAGGAAACTATTCGTAAATTTGAAGATTTAGTAACAAAAATAACGATATAACATATCATGAAATTCAGCCAATATATCGCAATTGCATTCATTTCATCCCTATTGGCTTCCAGTTGTAAACAGCACCAGGAAGTCAGAAGACCGATTTCCCATACTTCTGGCTCTTTCATGAAAAAATCAGCGGAAAGAAATAAAAAATTAGTGGCAAGCGAAGAAGAGCAGATCAAAGCCATAATGAAAAAGAACCCTAACGTAGAATATTTAGCTTCATCTAAAGGGTATTGGTATTCCTATGAAACCATGAATGAACTGGACAGTCTAACTCCGAAAAAAGGAGATATCGCTTTCTTTGATTATGAAATAAAAGACATCGACGGCAATATAATATACTCGGACCTGGAATTAAGGCCACAGACCTATTATGTGGACAAACAAGAGATCATGATGGGATTGAGGCACGGTATCAAACTGATGCATAAAAACGAAACAGTGAATTTTCTTTTTCCATCACATATGGGATACGGCTATCATGGCGACAATAAAAAGATTGGTATAAACCAACCACTACTTTGCACGGTGACACTGCGTGATTTTAAACCGGAATCCGTTTATGGTAAACAAAAGGAAGCACAACCGGCTATTACCAAAGTTCCTTTAGAGACGGTATCGGAAGACAGTGCGCCAAAGCAAGCAGTTCCCGAAAAAAAACCAATTCAAAACACAAAATCAAAAGACACTCTTAAATAATAAGTTAATTTATATCGATATGAAAAAAAACATCTTATTCGTATTACTCGTAATTACTACATTTTACTCCTGCAACGAAGAAAACAGCAATCTTCCCGATGGTTTGTATGCCAAAATAGAGACCAACAAAGGAGACATCTTTGTTGCCTTGAATTATAAAAAAGCGCCCATAACGGTCGCTAATTTTATTACTTTGGCAGAAGGGAAAAATGATTTCGTAACCAATGACAACTTGAAAGGAAAACCGTTTTTTGATGGATTAAAATTTCATCGGGTAATTAAAGATTTTATGATTCAAACAGGGGACCCTTTAGGTACTGGCTCTGGTGACGCAGGCTATAAATTTAAAGATGAAATTAACGATTTACGTTTTGATGATAGTGGTGTTTTGGGTATGGCAAATAATGGACCGGCAACCAATAGCAGCCAGTTTTTTATAACGCACGTTCCCACACCTTGGTTAGACGGAAAGCATACGATTTTTGGGCATGTGGTAGAAGAAGGAATGAATGTGGTGAACCTAATTGAACAAAATGATTATATCAATAAAGTTACTATCATAAGAAAAGGAGAAGCTGCCAAAAAGTTTAATGCCACAAAAACATTTTATGATTATTTCTCCGTCGAATCAGAAAATCAAAAGAAAAAACTTGCTATTGATGCGCAAAGTAAAAAAGCGTATGACGCAAAATACAAAGACGTTCGCGATGACAAGGTTAAGTATTTTAATGCCTTAAAAAGTAAAGCAATGAAGACCTCCACCGGGCTTAAATACGTTATCACCAAAAAAGCCGGAGGCAAAAAACCAGCGAACGGAACAACAATAAATATCGATTACGCAGGCTTTTTAGAAGATGGCCAGCTTTTTGATACCAGTATCGAAAGCGAAGCTAAAATATTTGGTAAATTCGATCCTAACAGGGCTTCACAAAATGGGTATCAGCCCATTCCATTCCTGGCAGGAAAGAAAGACGGTATGATTCCCGGATTCATCGAGGGACTGGAAAAATTATCTATTGGAGATCAAGCGATATTGTTCATCCCTTCCCATTTAGCTTATGGCGCCGGGGGTGCGGGAGATGTTATCCCACCAAACACCAATATTATATTTGAAGTGGAACTATTGGAACCAAAACCTGAATAAAAAATTACTATTTAAAAATCGTACAAAATGAAAATTAAACTTTTATTTTTAGTTTGCATCGGGATGCTAAGCGCACAAGGTCAGAGCACCAAAAAACTTGTTGTTGCAAAGAAACAAACGACAACAACAAAGACCGTTGTTAAAAAGCCGCTTGTTGTTGAAGGAATCTTTGCGACCATATTTACCAACAAGGGGGATATCACAGTACAGTTAGATTACCAAAAAACACCCGTAACCGTCGCTAATTTTATTGCCTTAGCCGAAGGAAAAAACACTTTTGTCACTGATGAGAAAATGAAAGGAAAACCATTTTATGATGGTTTGAAATTTCACCGAGTTATCAATGACTTTATGATTCAAACCGGAGACCCCACAGGAACTGGAGCAGGTGGCACAGGATATGCATTCAAAGATGAAATCACGGATTTAAAGTTTGACAAAGGTGGTGTTTTGGCCATGGCCAATTCTGGTCCTGCCACTAATGCGAGCCAGTTTTTCATCACGCACAAAGACACACCATGGTTAAACGGAAAACACACCATTTTTGGTCACGTGACCGAAGGAATGGCTATAGTGAACAGTATCGTTCAAGGTGATGTTATAACCAAAGTAAGCATATCAAGAAAAGGGGCATCTGCTAAATATTTTGATGCCCCAAAAGTATTTGCCAACTATTATGGTAATAAAGCTGATGATGCTAAAAAACAAGCTGCCCTAGAGGAAGAAACAAAAAGAGTTAAAACTGAAAAATATGCTGCTGTAGTCGCTTCAAAAAAAGCTTTTTTTGGCACTGCAAAAGCGAGCGCAACAACTACAGCCTCAGGGCTGACGTATAAAATAATTCAAAAAGGAAGTGGTATTAAGCCGGTTGACGGCTCCACCTTTTATTTCCATTATGCAGGTTATTTTGAAGACGGAAACTTGTTTGACAGCAGTTATGAAGACGTCAACAAATCCTATGGAAAATATGACGAAAACCGGGCGGCCCAAAATGGATACCAGGCTTTCCCTTTTGAAGCAGGCAAAAAAGACGGTATGATACCCGGGTTTTTGGAAGGCTTAAGTTTAATGTCTTATGGAGACAAAGCCTTACTATTCATCCCATCCAATTTAGCTTATGGGGAACGAGGAGCTGGTGGCGTGATCCCGCCTAATACAAGCTTAATTTTTGAATTGGAAATGTTTGACAAACCTACAGCTCCAAAACAATAATCACCAATAGTTCTAAATAAAAAAACCCGAAAGATAAAAATCTGTCGGGTTTTTTTATTTAGAACTTATTCTGAAAGAAAAACGAGTTTAAAAGACAAAGAGTGTTTCTTCTTGATAATCTATTTCTTTCCGTACTTCCAATCAAATTCGTCTTTGTCATTGATGATTGCACCAATTTCAAATTTGACCACCTCACCAAATTCTGTTTGAAAAATGATCCAGTTTTCTTCGTTGAAATAGTTTTCGAAAGTATCAAATTCCTCTTGAGTGAATTTAGCAAGCCCCTTTTTCGACAACTCTTTCTTGACTTCAGCTATTTTTTTGTTGATCACCTTATTTCCAAACAATTCTAAATCAGGACTTGAAGCGACCATATAACCCAATTTGAAGTCCTCCTCTTTGTAGAATGTCAAACGGATTTTAAGCGTATTATAAGCAAAAATCACATTGTCATCTTCGTCCTTATAATTCCTGTCCGGTTTGCCATAAATAGCGGTAACATCTTTTTGTTTCATCCCGAAGATGAGCTTATCAATTCCGATTTTCAGATTTATTTTCATATCCTTTTATTTTGGCGCAAAGTTCGCAAAGTTTTTGACAAACTATACTACGTTAATGCCAAATAATAGGCCGGGCCACAAGCATTCCATCAGCTTAAATCGGAATTGTAGGTTTTTATATATCCACAGTATTTCGGATAGAGGATCTGTTTTTTTCTTTAGAACAAAAATATTACCTTAAATTAGCATTACGATAGAAGCGCTGCCAAACGAAACTAATTGTAAAAGGGAAATTGAAACAATTGTGACTCCCTCTGTTTATTACCCCTTTTTCCGCTCAAGAAATTGCAAAGCTTGAACCTGTGCAAAAATAATAAAGTAAAATTTATTTTTATGAAACTGCCCATCGAAGACAAAAAATTTCTCGTTTTACTTTTCTCTATTTCGATAGTTGTAGTCTTGGAAATTTTATCCATAATCGGTATTAACATTCCCCTACCCTATGCGCCTTTTGTTTTTACCGTTTTCATTATCGGCATAGGTCACGAAGTTTTAAAGGATGGAATAAAAGCCATTTTTAAACTTAACTTCAGCAGCATAAATTTATTGATGACCATTGCGGTTGTTGCTGCTTTCTATTTGGGAGAATATCCCGAGGCGGCCGTAGTTATTGTTCTCTATGTTTTAGGCGAACGACTGGAAGATATCGGCATTGAAAATTCGAAATCGGCATTGAACAAATTGGTAAGCATAGCTCCTAAAATGGCTTTTGTAAAAGAGGAAAACAAAAATGTGCCGATAAACAAGATCCCCGTTGGGACAATAATCCAGGTAAAACCGGGCGAAATGATTCCCCTTGACGGCAAAATAATTACAGGAGAAACCACTGTTGACGAAGCTGCCATTACGGGGGAGCCCATCCCTAAAGACAAATATCCCGGTGATCATCTATTTGCAGGGACACTCAATAGAAACAGTTTCATCGAAATAGAGACCAGCAAACTTTCTGTCGACACTACTTTTTCAAAAATTATCCGGCTCACTTTTGAAGCTGCCGCGGCTAAAAGCGACACCCAGAAATTCATCCAGCGGTTTTCAAAATTTTACACACCAACAATTATTGTAATGGCCGTACTGGTTTTTGCAATACCTGTTTTCATATTGGGCTTAGATTTTGATCTTTGGCTAAACCAAGCCATCACCCTATTAGTAATTGCCTGCCCCTGCGCATTGGTTATCTCGACACCCGTTGCTATCTATGCTGCCATAGGGAATGCTTCTGCAAAAGGGGCTCTAATAAAAGGAGGGAAACACCTCGAGTCTATGGCAGACTTAAAAGTCATCGCCTTAGACAAAACCCGAACTATCACTTATGGCAATCCAATCGTTTCCGACGTTATTCCATTAAATGGGACCACTCGAGAAGGACTGTTGGCCTGCACCGCCGGGACCGAGCTGTTTTCTGAACATCCATTGGCCCAAGCAATTGTCACTGCCAGCAGAAAAGAAGGTTTTGAACCGCACAAAGCGGAAGCTTTTAAAAGTATTATGGGGAAAGGGGCTATCGCAAAATGTTTAGTTTGTGAAGACGAAACCGTATATGTGGGCAAACTTGAATTTATCAGGGAATATCACAAAGTCAATGACGAGGCCGAAAAAATAGTGGAACAACTTGCCTCGGAAGGAAAAACAAGCGTAGTTGTCAGTTTTGGTGAAGGTGTCGCCGGTATCATTGGTTTGACAGACGAAATAAAACCCGACAGTGTATCCGCAATAAAAGAACTGCAGAAACTAAACGTCAAGTTAATAATTCTAACTGGTGACAGCGAAAAAGCTGCCCATTATGTGGCACGGCTAGTGGGAATAAAAAACGTGTTTGGGGGCTTGCTCCCGGAAGACAAGTCAGAGAAAGTAAAAGAATTATTAGAGGAATTTGGCAGCGTGGCCATGGTGGGTGACGGAATAAACGATGCGCCAGCATTGGCACTAAGTACCGTGGGAATCGCAATGGGAGCCGCAGGGAGCGATACGGCAATAGAAACTGCCAACATTGCCTTAATGAACGATAAACTTTCTCTTATCCCCTTCCTCATTCGCCTTAGCAAAAAAACGCTAGCAAGAATAAAATTCAACACCATCGGGGCTATTGCAGTTAAGATCGTTTTCATCGCGTTGGCGATTATGGGATACAGCAATTTGGTTTTCGCCATTGCCGCGGACGTTGGTGTTACCTTGATTGTCATTTTATTAAGCCTGAATTTGATGAAATTTGAAAACACTAATTAATAATCAGGATTTAGAAAGAAAGTCGGATT
>JBLIHD010000030.1:0-10708 GCA_047636335.1 Flavobacterium sp. | reverse complement strand
AGGAATGAAAATAAACTAAAGGAAGCAGGGACAATTAGATTTAAATCTAGGGTTGCAGTCGATGAACAATGGGTTAAAAAAGGCTACGATCAAAACAGTGTGCAATACACTTATGAATCTGATAGAAATAAAAAATCATTAGAATCAGACAAAAATAATTATAATGTTCACGGTAAGGACGCGGATGGAAATGAAGTATTTGGCTCAATAAATATTGAAGGTGAAGTTGGAATTGGCATCATCAGTGGGGCTGAAGCCAAGGTAATAGAAATTATTGCAGAACGCACCGGTCAAAACTTATTAATCGCAACGGATGTAAAAGGATCCGAATATAAACTAAAACTGGACCGTAATTAATATTTGTTTACTTGATCCACCTAGCACACAAATAGGGAATTAGTATCAAATAAACCACTAAACATCCTGACAAAATTTTGACATCTCTTACAATTTACGATTTCTGAATTTCCTGCCGATTATCCTAAATATTTGCTTAAGTTACTGCTTATTATGTCAAGGTTATACGCCAATAAATGAAAAATTTACTTTCGATACTCTTTCTTCTTTTATGTTCCGTTTTTTACCCCCAAACCAAACTTATCTCTTGGAACCTTGAAAATTTCGGTCAATCAAAGTCAAAAATCGAAATCGAGTTCATCGTAGAAACAGTTCGCGAATATGACATTATCGCAATCCAGGAAGTTGTGGCAGGATACGGTGGTGCTCAAACGGTCGCAAAACTGGCTACTGAACTTAATCGAAAAGGCGCCAAATGGGATTATGTTATTAGTGAACCAACCAGCGGAAATCCTCATAAAAAGGAACGCTATGCCTTTATTTGGAAAACGGCCAAACTTAAAAAAATAGGTCACGCTTGGCTTGAAAAAAAATTCCATGTGGAAATTGAGAGGGAACCCTATTATTGCACTTTTCAATATGATAACAAGCAATTTACCGTCGTAAATTTTCACGCTATACCCAAAAGTAAACAGCCTGAACGTGAGATTAAATATTTCAAGTATTTAGCCGATGAATACCGTACTTTAAATTTGATTTTCGCAGGCGATTTCAATTGTCCAGAGTCCAACAGCGTTTTCAATCCACTCAAAAAAATGGGATATCAATCTATTTTGGCTGGCCAAAAAACCTCCCTCAAACAAAAGTGTACAAACAACAAATGTCTAGCCTCCGAATATGACAATATGTATTACAAAAGCAGTAAAATCAGGAATCTAAATTCAGGAGTTATTTCCTTTTATAAAAACTTTCATTCCCTGAAAGAAGCAAGAAAAATATCAGATCACATTCCTATATGGTTTGAATTTTCGTTGAATTGAATTTACTTAGAATACTGACATTCCCGTTTTTGTAGTCAATAATTCCAAGGCATGCATTCCCAATTCTGAATTCCCTTTTTGGTTTAATTTGGGTGACCAGGTTGCCACCACAAAATTAGTAGGAAACAATGCGACAATGCCTCCACCGATTCCGCTTTTACCAGGTAACCCAACCCTATAAGTGAATTCACCCGATTCATCATAAAAACCGCAAGTTTGCATTAGAGCATTCAGTCTCTTAACTTGACTTTTCGTCAAAAGTTGCTTTCCATCTCTAGTTTTTCCCTCATTGGCAAAAAAGAAAAAAGAATATGCCAACTCTTTACAGGACATTTCTATGGAACATTGATGAAAATAAAAATCTAGCACTTCATCAACATCATTTTGAATATTACCGAAGGACTTCAGAAAATTTGCCAATGCCGCATTTCTAAAACGCGTATCTCTCTCAGATTGCGCCACAGCTAGATTATAATTGATTGTTGGGCTTCCGGAAATCATCCTAATATATTCCAGAAAATCATCCTTTGGATTATTCAGAAACGAAACTAACATATCGGCAATTACAATAGCACCTGAATTTATGAACGGATTTCTTGGGATTCCCTTTTCATACTCTAATTGTATGAGTGAATTAAAAGCGGTTCCTGAGGGTTCCACTCCTACCCTTTTCCAAATTTTTTCATCCAAAAAAGAAAAAGCCAAAGCCACTGTAAGTGCTTTAGAAATACTTTGAATGGAAAACCTTTCATCGCTATCCCCAATCCCGAAATCCTCGCCTTCTATAGTTGTCAGGTGAATTCCAAATTTGTTTGGGTTTACTTTAGCTAATTCGGGTATGGTCGCAGTTACACTTCCACTACCTGCAAATGTATTTGACTCCTGTTGTATTTCCTGTAAAATCGTTGTGAAGCTCATTTGTTCAATAAAATTGAAAATTAACACTTTGTAGAAATTCTACCGTTACGTCTTTTGTTTTTTCTTTCTGGCAGCGGGAAACAAAACGTTATTAAGTATTAGTCGATAGCCCGGGGAATTAGGATGCAGATCTAAAACGGTTGGACTCTCACCAACCTGATGTTGAAAATCTTCTGGGTCGTGGCCTCCAAAAAAAGTAAACATTCCTTTCCCTTTTTCACCGTGAATATAACGTGCTTCACCGTTAAGTTCGCAACTTCCTAAAATCAACACATTGGATTTTATCAACGTAGAATCGAAAGAAGTCGTCTGTCCCATAAAACCCTTTACCAGCTGAGTGTGATTTTGGCATAACATACTTGGGATAGGATCCCATTTTGCAGAAAACTCCATTAGCGTAAAATAGTCTTTTTCCATTGGAATTTTTCTCTTCTCGGTCATATCAATATCAGAAAATTCATACTTATCCGGTCTTCTCTCTAATATAAAGTCTTTAAAGGCAAAGGAATTCGCATAATTCATCTTCGATTGATAATTGGCTTCACTCTCATCCCCGTCAAACATAGGCTCGCATATGTCAACTCCTTCTGCTGCCAAAGCAATATCAAAACTATCGGTCGCAGAACACATCGCAAACATGAATCCGCCTCCAATGACAAAATCTCTGATTTTTTTGGCTACAGCCGCTTTTTCTTGTGAAACTTTTGCATAACCTAACTTGGTAGCCAGTCCTTCCCCTTCCTTTTTTTGCTCTATATACCACGGAACATTTCTATAAGCTCCAAAAAACTTTCCGTACTGTCCTGTAAAGTCTTCGTGATGCAGATGCAACCAGTCGTAAAGCAATAACTGGTCACTTAAAACTTCCTCGTCATAAATGGCAGTAAATGGAATTTCGGCATAGGTCAAAACCAAGGTCACCGCATCATCCCATGGCTGCTTCCCCTTCGGAGTATAAACGGCGATTTTTGGCGCCTTTTCGAGGATAACGGTTTCCATATTTTGGGACGGACTCGATATTTCTTCCAGAATTCTCGATTCTTCATTGTCGGAAAGGATTTCAAAACTTACCCCGCGAATCTGGCATTCCTTACGAATTTCTGTAGCGTCTGGTAATAAAAATGACCCTCCGCGATAATTGAGTAACCAACTGGCTTTGTAGTTTTTTTCTAAACACCAAAATGTAATCCCGTACGCTTTCAGATGGTTCTGTTGCGTATTCTCATCCATAGGCAACAAAATAAAAGAAGCTTTTGTTGACATGGCAATCAGTAAAAAAAGAAAATAGAATACTCTTTTGTACATAGTAATTAAATTATTTTATATCAAAGATAGGAAAGGAAAGGATTTAAATGACCCAAATAGAACTATTAAGTGAATTCATTTCCGGCAATACAATTAAAATATTGGAAAACTAAAAATAAAAAGATCCGCAATACCAATTACAACCTCAAATTAAAACCAAAACACGTATAAATACGTATCTACACACTATAAACAATTACTAAATTTGTTAATGATGAATACTAAAAAGATAAATATGGACACTGCAGAAGTCAAACCCCCTTTCACCAGTTTAAGATTAGTTAAAAGAATAGCCGTTTTATTATTAGTAATAACTATTATAACTTTCTACGCTCTTTCGATTCAATTTATTATCCAGTAATAAAGAGATTACTAGTTCAAAAAAGGAATACCCTTACTGAACATCCACAATTTCGTTCTGAATTGCATATACGACTAATCCTGCGCTATTTCTCGAATCTGTTTTAAGTAACAGATTGTTTCTGTGCCCCTCAACAGTTCTTGGGCTTATAAAAAGTAGTTCTCCAATTTCCAACGTCGTTTTTTGTTCACAAATCAATTGCAGCACTTCTATTTCACGGTTGGTTAGAAAATTATTGTCCAGAGCGGATTTATTGTTTTTAGAGTTTGTATCTGTTTCTTGAATTACTTTAAGCACCTTTTCGTTATAATAAAAACCTTTTAGAGCAACTTCATTTATGGTTTTTAAGAGTTCTTCGGGTGTACTGTTCTTTACCAAATAAGAAACCGCCCCCACGTTAATCATATTTGCCACAAAGGAGGTAGTGTCATAGCTGGTCAAAGCAATAATCTTTATTTCCGGAAACTCCTTATGTAAAATTTTGGTAGCTTCTACACCGTTTAACGAGGGCATTTTTAGGTCCATTATAATAATGTCGGGATGATTCCCATTTTCGTTCAAGAAAGTGATAAGTTCAACCCCATTGGAAGATTCCTGAATAATTTCGATATTTTCCTCCCTACCCAAAAGAAAGGAAATACCTTTTCTAAACAGAACTTCATCGTCCACTAAAACTATTTTAATACGATCATCCATAGTTTAAAAATTAAAAACAACCTGTATTCCTTTATTTACAGCAGATTCAAATGTGATGCTTCCGTTTAATAAGTCTACTCTACTTTCAATGTTTTTCATTCCAAGACCATTTTTGTTTTCCTTGGAATCCATATTAAAACCAAGCCCGTCATCTGAATATGAGCAGCTAGTGCCTCCATTTTTATTTTCGAAAATAATACTTATATTTTTGGCTTTGCCATGACGCAAAGAGTTATTCATCAACTCCTGTAAAATCCTGAAAACGTGCAGATGCCTGCCATTGTCTTTTTTGTCAAACTGCACTTCGTTTTGGTAATTAACCTGAACCGCTTTGCTACTGTCAAATTCCAAACACAATTCTTCTACACCCGCATCAAGTCCAAACTGATCGAAAACCGGGGGCAATAAATCATGCGCTATCCTTCTGGTATTCTCTAAGGCTTTCCCTACCAAGTCAATAATGTTTTTTGTGATTTCTGAAATTTCAGCATCCAACAAATTTGGGGTACTCAACAAATGACTATTTAAAGAAACGATATTAAGCTTAGAACTTATATCATCATGCAAATCTTGTGCAATGCGTTTTCGTTCCTCTTCTTGTGTAATTATTACAGCACGTAACTGTTCCCTTTGATGTTCAATCACCAAGTTCTTTTTCTCTAATTCTTTTTCACTAATCTTCTTTCGAGAGTAGTAGAAAAACAAAATTAAAACTATGGCAACAACGATCAAGAAAAGAGAGCTGTATAAAATAAGTGATACTATTTCTCTTTCATAAGCTGGATTCATTTTCATCTTAATTATTGAATTTCCTTTAATTGAATTGATTTTTTAGAAAAACTTTTGTACCACTCAAACATAATAAACAATTGGTAAACGACATACAAAAATGCATTAGTCACCCAAGTTAATTTCTTCCAATTTCCACTCATTTCAATAGTGATATTTCCAACTAAAAATAATATTGTACTGCCAAATAAATAGAGTACAATCCCCATATTAATATAATAGAATTCTTTTCTGTCGCTTAGCATATTATAGAAGTGAAAAATTCCGTAAACAATTAATAAGAACGAGGTAATAAATATTTCGAATAAATTAAATTTAAAGAACAAACTGTTGTCTAAACTATATTGAATCCCTAAAACAACAAAGCAACATAGAAAACCGATATTAATAATTTTCTTTTGCAAATGCTTTTTAAAAAGTGATTTATAAAACAGACTTAGGAATATAAATTGTCCCACGAAATAAAAATGAGATAAAAACAGGTTATTAGTTTTTAATGAAGACAAGTAATAAGAGGACAGTTGAATAATTAAAATAACTAATAGATAGAGGGAAAATATCTTATAAGCATTACCATAATTGTTTAACCGAAAGCTAAACAAAATTAAGTTTGCAAATAAAAGAAAATAACCTATATCAGCCAGTAAACCCCAAATATAGCTCATCATTATAGTTGCAACGGACTACTAGGATCACAAGCTGGAGGGCAAGGCTCCGTAAAATCATAAATATCATCCGCTGCCGCAGCTGCATTAATATCTTCATTCCCTAAACTAATCATATCTAGATAAACGCCTGTTACCGGGTCCAGTTTAGTTCCTACAAACATTAGTTTCTCTACATAAGTAGGCTTATCTCCCTTTTTTTCAGATTTAATTTTTTGAACACCTATGTAAGCCCTAACATGGGTTCCGCCTTCTTCCAATAATTCCTTTAAATCTATAGCGGGAATCAAAAAGGCATTTAATTTGTGATGTTTATTATAATTCCCTTCTTTTTTTACCCAACGTTTTGCCCATTTTTGAGCTTTCTTTAAAGAAATAGTATTTATTGATCCTCCAACTTTAACTGTTCCCTTTTCGGGTATGATTTTCTTTGACATTAATTATTTTTTTAGGTTCTCAACATTCGTTCAATACATAAAAACAGGACAGTGCTAAAGTACTGTATTTAATTTTTTTAATATAAAAAACAGTGCTTTTTATTGGATGAGCTAAACAAAAAGAAATATCATCCTGTTAAAAACAGATGTTTTGCATGAAAAAATAAAGACTAAGAAAAAGCCTCTTAAAATAGGCTTTTAGTATTTCTAAAATGGCATATCGCTGTCGTCTTCATCATCATCGTTCAAATTGCTTCCAAATGCTTCATGAGCCGAAGGAAGACTTTTTGTTGCAAACTGATTATCATCCTGATTCATTGAGGAAGGCAAATCATCATAACCACCTGTATGGTCCTCTAGGTTATCAAACTTTCCAAGATGTCCAATAAACTTCAAACGAACGTTTTCAATGCTACCGTTACGGTGCTTGGCAATCATAATTTCTGCTTGACCAGCAGTATTTGAAGCTTCATCATCATCCCACTCGTCGATTTTATAGTACTCAGGGCGGTATAAAAAAGACACAATATCCGCATCCTGCTCAATCGCACCCGATTCACGAAGGTCAGAAAGCAAAGGTCTTTTACTAGACCCACGAGTTTCAACAGCACGCGACAATTGGGACAATGCTATTACTGGAACATTCAATTCCTTAGCCAATGCCTTTAAATTCCTAGAAATAGTAGAGATTTCTTGTTCTCTATTTCCCCCTCCTTTACCATTTCCTCCAGCAGTCATCAATTGCAGATAATCTACGATGATGATTCGGATTCCATGTTGCGAAACCAAACGTCTTGCTTTGGCCCTTAAATCAAATATCGAAAGTGAAGGGGTATCGTCAATGAACAATGGCGCTTTTTCCAAGTTTTTAACTTTGGTACTCAATTGTTCCCATTCATGCTTTTCCAATTTACCAGTACGTAATTTCTCTGATGACAAACCTGTTTCCGAGGAAATCAAACGGGTAATTAACTGCACTGATGCCATCTCCAGAGAGAACAAAGCAACAGGAATTCCGTAATCTATTGCCATATTTCTGGCCATTGATAATACAAATGCAGTTTTACCCATCGCTGGTCTTGCCGCAATAATAATTAAATCGCTAGGTTGCCAACCCGAAGTTATTTTATCCAGTTTTTCAAAACCGGTAGCCACACCACTCATTCCTTCCTGACCGGCAATTTCTTCAATACGTTTTTTTGCCTGCAACACTAAACTCTGTGCCGTTTCGGAACTTCGTTTTATGTTACCCTGCGTCACTTCGTACAACTTGGATTCGGCTCTGTCCAATAAATCAAAAACATCCGTTGTTTCATCGTAGGATTCTTCAATTATTTCGGAAGAAATTCGGATTAAACTTCGCTGAATGAATTTCTGAAGAATAATTCTAGAGTGGAATTCAATATGGGCTGACGAGGAAATCTTTTGCGTAAGCTGAATGAGGTAAAAATCTCCACCTGCTAAATCCAGTTTTGCGTTTTTCTTCAATTGTGCCGATACCGTCAACAAGTCAATAGGCTGCGTCTCCGTAAACAATTGTACAATTGCCTCAAAAATATGCTTGTGTGCGTCTTTATAGAAAGCGTCTGGCTGTAATATGTCAATTACATCATCAACCCCTTTTTTATCAATCATCATGGCACCCAGAACCGCTTCTTCAAGCTCTAATACCTGCGGTGGCAACTTCCCCTTTTCGAGATTTATAATAGTCGTTTTATCAACCTTAATTGGGTTTACATTTTTGAAGTTTTCCATAAAGCGAAAGTAACATAAAATTAAAAAATATCGCTGTTGACTTATTACAAATATCTGTTGATAAGTAACTCATTTTTGTTTATAACCCAAAAAAAATCCGAAACGGCAAGGCTTCGGATTTTTTCTATGTTTGTAAGATTTTACTCTTTATACTCACCCATTTTACTGTATTTATCCATCCTCTGGGCGATTAAGTCCTTTGTTGATAAGTCTTTCAGTTCATTAAAACTTTTCGTGATATAATGCTCCACTGTTGTGAAGGTGGTCTCCCTGTCGTAATGGGCTCCTCCTAAAGGTTCAGGAATAATGTCATCGATCAGTTTCTGTTTTTTCATGTCTGCTGAAGTCAATTTCAAAGCTTCGGCAGCTTGTTCCTTGTACTCCCAACTTTTCCATAAAATCGAAGAACATGATTCCGGTGAAATTACCGAATACCATGTATTTTCCAACATATAAACTCGGTCTCCCACTCCTATTCCCAATGCTCCACCCGAAGCACCTTCACCAACGATAATGGTAATAATAGGCACCTTAAGACGAACCATTTCAAAAATGTTTCTTGCAATTGCCTCCCCTTGTCCGCGTTCTTCCGCTTCCAATCCCGGATAAGCTCCCGGAGTATCAATCAGTGTTAAAACGGGAATGCCAAACTTCTCTGCCATTTTCATCAATCGCAACGCTTTACGATACCCTTCAGGGTTCGCCATCCCAAAGTTTCTATATTGGCGCGTTTTAGTATTGTATCCCTTTTGTTGTCCGACAATCATAAAGGATTGTCCGTCAATTTTTCCCAAACCGCCTATCATGGCTTTATCATCTTTAAAACCCCTGTCTCCGTGCAATTCTAGAAAAGTATCTCCACAAAGTGCTTTGATATGATCCAGGGTGTAAGGTCTACTGGGGTGTCTTGACAATTGTACACGTTGCCATGCCGTCAAGTTTTTATAAATATGCTTTTTGGTTTCTATTAATTTCTTGTTGATTTGTTTACACGTATTGGTAACATCAACATCAGATTCCTGACCAATCACTTGACATTTTGCTAACTGATCTTCTAGTTCTTTTATAGGAAGCTCAAAATCTAAATATTCCATAGGATTTGTGCGTTTTCGTTTTTAATTTGGAAGTGCAAATATAAAATATTAAATCATTCATAACCCTTTATTTTCCATTTAAGTCTTAAAACCCTACTTCACAACGTTAAACAATAAAGAAACATATTGCAAAACTACGGAGTGCGTTTGAATTTAAATTTGCTAAATACTTTAGTGCCTGTACTAATAAAGATTAAAAGTTATAGAAAGCACAGAGTATAAAGCCTTAAGAGACCTCCCTTTATTATTTTTTGTTTAGCAGTTGGCTTCTAGATTTGTACCCTTTTAGATATTCGCCTTTGGGTGTTCCGTCATCAAACGAACTGAACTTCACCATTGTCCTAACTCCCTGTCGCGCTTTTTCATTAGTAAAACTTTCATATTCTATTCGGTATAAAGCAGAATACATTTCGGCTCTGCCCGTCCCGTGATAACAATGGATCAGTACCGGATAATTATCCTTGTTATCCATTATTTCAGTGAAAGTTGCTATGTTTTTTTCATTAGGCACTTGCTCTGACGGATTACTAAAATAATTCACCCCGCCTATTTTAGCCACTGCCGTTTTTTCGGCCTGCAATTCACCCAGGTTTTCCGGGTTTAAAAGTAAATCGTTTGTACCTGGCATCCGCAAGTCTACAATCGATTTTATATGATATTCCTTGACATAACTTTCGATTTCATCCGGTGGGATAACACCTGATTTATACACTTTCCCTGCGGTAATCGTTTCAAAGTTATGGTTGATATTCATATCGTAAACATATTTACCCACGAATATTAATGTCAAGACAAATATTGAAAACCCTATTGTTTTTTTATTTTTACTCATTACTCAATTGCGGAATTATGTAATTACGAAGTTCAAACTTACTGAAATTAAATCACTTGGTAGATAGTCCTATGGAAATCATCTACTTTATAACGCTGAACGAACCTCCAAAACCCTATTCCAGAATTATTAGCTATTTTTTATTTTAAGTTATCAACCCACATGAGATAAAATCCGAAAATTAAGGACTCTATGCGTCGACCGATTTGTCTTTGTGTTTGATAATTCCGTTCAGGATGACCGTAATTAGTATTATTACGGCTCCAACATAAAACGAAGTGCTCATTTTTTCTTTGCCCCCAATGATGAAGTAGGCTAAAATGATGCCGTAAACCGGTTCTAAGTTAGTGGTAAGCATTACCGTATAAGGGCTCAGTTTTTTCATCACTTTGACGGATGCGGTAAACGCATAGGCGGTACAAATCGAAGCCAAAATCAAGATCAGCATCCAGTTATTGAAGGTCAGAACGAAGAAATCAGCCGAGAATTTGTTTTGGTATAAAAAATAAATCGAGATAA
>JBLIHD010000029.1:0-10745 GCA_047636335.1 Flavobacterium sp. | reverse complement strand
TCAATAAATATATGAACACTGCAAAGTAAATACATAGCGTTAATACTTGCAAGTATTAACGCTATATTTTTATATTACTTTTTATACAACTTGTTAAATTATGGCTTTTACCACAGCTTTTGGTGCTTCTTTACGAGTTCCATCAAATCCGTCAACACCTGAAACTGTAGTGTATTTCAGTACATAACGTTTCCCTGGATTGATGATTTGGTAGGCCGCCTGACACATTAGTGTCGCTTCGTGAAAACCACAAAGAATTAATTTCAGTTTACCTGGGTACGTATTTACATCACCAATGGCAAAAATCCCTGCTATGTTAGTTTGATAATCAAGTGCATTATCCACTTTGATTGCATTTTTTTCGATCTCCAACCCCCAGTTCCCAATAGGACCTAATTTTGGCGTCAATCCAAAAAGAGGAATGAAATAATCCGTAGGAATAGTTCTTTCTGCGCCATTTTCATTAAGAACGACCGATTCAATATGCTCCGCTCCATTCAAGCCAACTACCTCTGCCGGTGTAATTAATCTGATTTTCCCTGCATCTTTCAGTTCCTGGACTTTTTCAACAGAATCTAAAGCTCCGCGGAATTCGTTTCTACGGTGAATCAAAGTCACCTCAGAAGCAACATCAGAAAGGAAAATACTCCAGTCCAGTGCTGAATCTCCTCCACCAGCGATTACCACTCTTTTATCTCTAAACTCTTCTGGATCTTTGATAAAGTACTTAATCCCTTTATTTTCATAGAAATTAATTCCATCAATAAGTGGTTTTCTCGGTTCAAAACTTCCTAAACCGCCAGCGATTGCAACTACTTTAGAATGAAATTGAGTTCCTTCGTTTGAAGTTACAATAAAACTTCCGTCTTCTAGTTTGTCTATGGTTTCAGCCCGTTCTCCTAAGGTAAAACCCGGTTCGAATTGCTTGATTTGCTCCATTAAATTATTTACTAAATCTCCTGCTAGTACTTCAGGAAACCCTGGAATATCATAGATTGGTTTTTTAGGATATAATTCTGATAGTTGCCCACCTGCTTGCGGTAAAGCGTCTAATATGTGACATTTTAATTTTAATAATCCTGCTTCAAAAACTGCAAATAAACCAGTTGGACCGGCTCCTATTATAAGTATATCTGTTTCAATCATCTATTTATTCTTTATTATTAAGCTTAATTATATTCGGCAAAATTAACGAATGATTTTCATTTTTTCAATGATAATTATCATAAGTCCCTTCGTATTTTTTCTATTTTCTCTTTATTCTATTCTCTAAATTCTGATTACTGCTAATTGAACACTGCTCATTTCTTCAACGTCTCGGTAATCTCATTCATTTTTCGGACTTTCTCTTCAAAATCACCTTTCAATGTTTTGCGATACTCGTTTAAGTTCCCCACCATTTCATTAATATCTTCCGGAATGACTTCTTCAAAAAACTCCCTTAGTCTTTTCGCAGTTGTTGGTGATTTTCCATTGGTCGAAATGGCTATTTTCACGTTTCCTTTAGTTACGATTCCTCCCAAATAATAATCACATAATGGAGGTGTATCCGCAATGTTGCAAATCAAATATCTTTTTCGAGATAAATCATAAATCCTTTTATTCACCCCAAGATCGTCTGTACAAGCTATAACCATGTGGCGTTTGCGAAGCATCCAGCGATTAAACTTCCTGTATGTCAGTTTTACTGATGAGTGTCTTCCGGCTAAGGTTTCTAATTCTGGTAAAAAACGAGGTGCCACTACCTCAACATTTGCATTTGGACTTGATTTCAACAAGAAAGACAATTTTTCTAACCCTACATTTCCCCCACCCACAATAAGCACGCTTAAGTTATGTAATTTTAAAAATACTGGATACAATTCATTCCTTTCCATATACCAGGACCTTGTTTTGGTTTGATCTTAATTCTTTGTAAAAGCGTTTGCTTTTCTTGCTGTCAGCTACCACTTCTCCTATTACGATGATCGCTGGCGAGCTTAATTTATGCTCTGCCACGACCTCTCGAATCGTGTTTATTGTTCCGATCCCAACTTTTTCCTGAGGAGTCGTACCGTTTTGAATAATCGCCACTGGCGTTTTACCCTTGGATTCACTTTGAAAAATAGCTACAATTTCTTCCAGTTTACTCATTCCCATCAATATAACAACCGTTGCTGTAGATTTAGCAGCTAGAGCCACATCAGTAGATAATTTTCTGGTAGAAGTAGTTCCTGTAATTACCCAAAAACTCTCTGAAACGCCTCTTTTTGTCAACGAAATTCCTTGAGAAGCTGGAACTGCAATAGAAGATGATATTCCAGGAACTACAAATGTAGGAATTCCAAAGCTTTCCACGAATTCTATTTCTTCGCTTCCTCTTCCAAAGATAAATGGATCCCCCCCTTTTAGTCGGACTACGTGTCCATAGGTAAGCGCATTGTCTACAATCAATTGGTTGATTTGATCTTGGGTGTATGCGTGACATCCTTTTCGTTTTCCAACGAATATTTTTAATGCCTTTTTAGGGGCATAATCCAATAATTCCTCATTAGCCAAAGCATCATATAAAACCACATGGGCTTCAGCAAGCGCTTTCGCTCCTTTGATAGTAAGCAAATCTGGATCCCCAGGACCTGCACCTACTAAGGTTACTTTTGGTTGTGTTTGATTTTTCATACTAAGTTACTATTTGTTTTTTATTGGACTATGGTATCGCCATTGTTTCTTCTTATTTACTTTTTGGGATATTGGCGACTTCATCTGCTAAATCTCTTGCTCTATATGATTCGATATTTTCAAAAAAGGTTATCGCTTCCTGAATGTATTTCTCCGCAAATTCCTCAGAAGGTTCATTCTGGTTAATTTGGAAAACCAACTCTTTTAAAGTCGATTTTAAATCAATTTTATTGGTTTCTACAAAAACGCTATCAAACAAGTCTATTATTCCCGCTTGGTTATTTGTTTTTTGATTCTCAGAAAGCAATAAAGCTTTGGCCCCGTTTACATAACCCGCATAGGCATGATAAATGGCATCAGACCATTTCTTATCTTCGAATGCTTCCTGCGCAAAAGTCAATTTGTCCTTGGCTTCCAATAATAAGGTCGCCACCAAATCAATCACTACACCTGCACATTCACCAACACCGACAGCTTTTACATAATTATCCGCATTTCCCCAATCTACAAAATCCGCCTCTTTCAGATTTGTGGTATCAGCCAAGGGTTTCAACATTTCGTAAAAATATTTCTCTCCTTTAGCATCATAATAATTCAAAAAAGATAAGCCGTTTGCATTAGCCTCAAAATCATTTAAAACATATCGCAAAGCGTCAGGCCCTCTTCTGCTTGGGATTTTTATTACTTTGGCCGAAAATCTTCCACTTCCATTCCCCAATATTCCACCACCCAATAACACCTGAAGCGCAGGCGCCACTAATTTCCCAGCATTGATTGACATTCCCTGAAAACCAATCTCAGACATGTTATGCTGTCCACAGGCATTCATACAGCCACTAATTTTGATAGTGATCCCTTTATTATTGCTATATTGTGGATATTCCGCTTTTAGAACTTTTTCCAGTTCGACGGCTATGCCTGTGCTACTTGCAATACCCAAATTACAAGTATCCGTTCCGGGACAAGCCGTAATATCTAATGTGGTGTCGTATCCTAATTCTACAAAACCTAGCTTTGCTAATTCTTGATAGAAAAATTCCAAGTTTTCATCTTTTACGTGACGAATAACGATATTTTGTCTTAGCGAAAAACGCAATTCATTGGCTGCATAATTCTTAATTAAATCAGCTAATAACCTCGCTTTATCCGTATAGAAGTCCCCCAGTACCACTTTGATTCCAATGGCTACATATCCTGCTTGTTTCTGTGGAATTACATTTGTTTGTTTCCAAGCTTCATAAGCAACTTTGTCATCAATACTGACTTTTGGCGCTACTAATAAAGGTTCGGGAATTTCAGCCTCAAATGCGCTCGTATCGATTTCGAAAGTTTTATAGGACAAGGCATTTTTCTCTTCATCCACCAATCTCAAAAATTCCTCGCTTCCTATATCTTTTATTAAGAATTTCATACGTGCTTTTAACCTTTTAGCTCTTTCTCCAAAACGATCAAATATTCTTAATACTCCTTCAGTTGTTGGAATAATTTGGTTTACCGGAATAAATTCCGAAAGCAATTCAGCGTGGCTTGGTTGAGAACCTAGTCCTCCACCTAACATTACTTTAAATCCTTTTTGGCCATTTACAATTTTTGGAATAAAACCTAAATCATGCAAGTAGCTCAAGGCACTATCCTTATCAGAAGAAGAAAATGATATTTTAACTTTTCGTCCCATTTCCTGACATACGGGGTTTCGTAATAGAAATTGAAACAAAGCATGCGCATAAGGCGAAACATCAAAAGGTTCATCAGCATCTACACCTGCTAACTCACTTGCAGTAATATTTCTCACGGTATTTCCGCAGGCTTCCCGAAGGGTAACATCGTCTTTTTCAAGTTCTGCCCAAAGTTCTGGAGTTCTGTCCAGACTTACATAGTGAATTTGGATATCCTGACGTGTCGTAATGTGCAAACGACCTGTCGAATATTCATCCGATACTTTGGATATACGCAACAATTGCTCTCCTGTCACTTTACCAAAAGGCAACTTGATCCGTATCATTTGAACCCCTTCTTGACGCTGACCATAAACGCCACGTGCCAAGCGAAGGCTACGAAAACGCTCCTCATCAATCTTTCCCTCTTTGAATAAATGAATCTTTCTCTCCAAATCAATAATGTCTTTTTGGACAATCGGATCTTCTATTTCGGTTCTAAAACTTTCCATAATTTCTATTTATTTTTCCTCCACCCTTTACCTCTTTTACTAGGAAGTTGGGCAAGGGATTATTATCGGATAAACCCAACTCCCGCTGTTGTATTGGTTGTGGCATCGATTAAGATAAAAGCACCATTTGATTTATTGTCGTTGTAAGCGTCAAAGTATAAGGCTTTGCTTAACTTTATATTGACTTCCCCTATTTCATTAATCGCTAATTGCGACGCTTCTTTTGTGCCTGAAAAATCAGTGGCAATTACGTTTTTCACGCTGTCTATTTTAGCCAACACCCTATTGGTATTGTGCTGCACAAAATATTTAGCTCCTGGAACCAGTTTTTTACCGTCCATCCAACAAACTGTTGTGTTGATGTCTTTTTCCACTTTAGGAAGTTCACTTGACTTTACAATCATATCCCCTCTGGTAACATTGATGTCATTTTCTAATTCGATAGTAATCGAAGAACCAACAGCTGCCTCATCAAATTGCTTATCGAAAAAGTGAATTTTACTCACTTTGGATTCCGTCAAAGAAGGAAGTACCGTCACGGCATCCCCCACTTTTATATTATTCCCATATAATTTTCCGGCGTATCCCCTGAAATCGTGGTATTCCTCCATTTTTGGTCTAACCACCGTTTGAACAGGAAAACGCGCTTGTCCCTTTTCATAAACATCAGCGGGCTCTAAAGCTTCCAAATGTTCCAGAACTGTTTGTCCGACATACCAAGGCATATCCGCTGATTTCTCAACAACATTTCCACCGTTGATCGCTGCCAAAGGGATATAACTTACGTTTTGTTCTTTAAATGTACTTTTTGCATTTAATGCCTCAAAATCAGCTTTAATTTTGTTGTACACTTCCTCCGAGTAATCAACCAAATCCATTTTGTTAATGGCAACCACTATTTCTTTCACACGCAATAAGTTATTGATAAAAAAGTGACGATAAGTTTGTTCAATCACCCCTTTTCTGGCATCAATCAGTATGATGGACACTTGCGAAGTTGAAGCTCCGGTAACCATATTACGTGTATATTCTACGTGACCCGGAGTGTCAGCTATGATATAACTTTTCTTAGCTGTAGAAAAGTAAATATGCGCAACATCAATTGTAATGCCTTGTTCCCTCTCAGCAACCAAACCATCGGTGGCCAATGAGAAATCTAGATAATCATATCCTTTTTGTTTACTGCTTTTTTCTATCGCTTCTAATTTATCTGTTGTCAATGATTTCGTGTCGTACAATAACCTTCCGATTAAAGTACTTTTGCCGTCATCTACGCTTCCTGCTGTTGCTATTTTTAAAACTTCCATTCCTGTTTTTTTTTAAGTTTAGGGGTTCAAGTTCCGCTGAATACCTCTATATAAACCTTTAAATCTGACTGTTTTATTTTTTATTTTCAATATAGAATTCCTACTCTGAATTATATCTTAATTTTATGAATAAAGCTGAATCTTATTATATCCCTACTAAAATAATCCACTCCGTTTGACCTTTCTTGAAAACTATTTAAATAGCCTAATTCTAATGCAACTGCTGGACTCACTCCAACTTGTACTGCGGCATAAACCCGGTTTTGATCAAATGTGTTTTTGATAATTTTGTTTCCTCCATTAATCATTATTTCATCGTACAAAATTCCTTTTAAATACTGCTTATCCCTCTTCCAAAAAGTATAATCCCCTTGAATTCGGTATCTAAATCTCAAGTAAAATGTAGTTCCATCTTCGAGCATTAATTTACTCGCATTATGAACAAACCGTTCTTCTAACTGATATCTGTGTGTCAAATTCACTTTGCCTAACGAATGCCTCATTGTTACATCTTGCTGTCCTCGATACTCTGGAATATGAAAGCCCCTTTTAATTTCAGGATCTTGTGTTGCGACCGACAAATAAGCAAAACCTACTCCTAACTCTAGCTTATCTGTCACTTTATCTCTAAGTTGAACCCGACTTACAAATGTGTTTTGCGTTACGGGATTTATAAAAGTCCTATTATCAATCTCAGTATGAACAGACCACTTTGTATTTAATTCCAACTGATTGTAAAATCTTATCCAGAGTAAACTTTGTTGATCAACATTTTTCTCTGTTTGTGCATTTATTCCAATACTTAAAAGAAATACACCTAAAAGGATTTTAAAAGACTTCATCCTAAAAGTATCCTTGTTGTTTTCTTTTCTCCATGGCTGCCTCTGAACGCTTGTCATCTATTCTGGCCCCTCTTTCGGAAATGGTTGATAATCTGATCTCACCTACTACTTCTTTGATTGTAGCAGCATAAGAATCAACTGCTGCTGTACAACTCATATCTCCCACCGTTCTGAAACGAACAATTCGCTCCTCAATTTCTTCGTTTTCTTCTTGGTAAACAAAAGGAGAGTGTGACCAAATCATTCCGTCTCTCAGGAACACTTTCCGTTTGTGGGAGAAATATATTGAAGGGATTTCGATTTGTTCCTCTTCGATGTAACTCCATACGTCAAGCTCCGTCCAATTTGAAATTGGAAAAACACGTACGTTTTGCCCGTTTTCAATTTTACCATTTAAAGTGTCAAACAATTCAGGACGTTGGTTTTTTTCATCCCACTGGCCAAAATCATCCCGCACCGAGAAGATGCGTTCTTTTGCTCTTGCTTTTTCTTCATCCCGACGGGCACCTCCAATGCAAGCATCAAACTTAAACTCATCGATGGCATCTAAAAGCGTAGTAGTTTGCAAACTGTTTCTGCTTGAGTACTTACCTGTTTCCTCGACTACCTTGCCTTCGTCGATTGCATCCTGAACATTACGAACGATTAGTTCTAATCCTAATTCTTTAACCAATCGATCTCTAAATTCTATGGTTTCAGGGAAATTATGCCCTGTATCGACATGGAGTAAAGGGAAAGGAATTTTAGCAGGGAAGAATGCTTTTTGCGCCAAACGAACCAAAGTAATCGAATCTTTCCCACCAGAGAAAAGTAATACTGGTTTGTCAAACTGGGCTATCACTTCTCTAAATATGTATATCGCTTCGCTTTCTAAAGCATTTGTTTTTAATATCGTACTCATCTTTTTAATTTAAAGATTTAAATGATTGAAGAATTTAAAGATTCTAACAATCATTTATAATTTATAATTTAAATCACTTCTGGTGCAATCCACATTCTTTGTGACTCGATTCCCACCACCATCTACCGGCCCTTATGTCTTCATCATTCGTAATTGCCCTAGTACATGGCGCACAGCCTATACTCACAAATCCTTTTTTATGCAGTGCATTTTGCGGCACATTGTGTTTTTGTAAATAATCCTCAACCTCTTTTAAAGTCCACTTTAATAATGGGTTGAATTTGACTATCTCGAACTTTCCATCGTATTCAAAAAGATTTAAATCATTCCTATTTTCTGATTGCTCTGCTCTTAAACCTGTAATCCAAATAGAATTCCCTGTTAAAGCCTTTGTCAACGGGGCCACTTTTCGAATAAAACAACACTCTTTCCTATTTTCTACAGATTCATAAAAGCTATTTGGTCCTTTTTGATTTAACAGATTTTGAACGTCAGTTGTTTCTGGAAAATAAACCTCAATATGTTTTTTATACTTTTTTAATGTTTTATGAAAAACATCGTAGGTTTCTTGGAACAGACGACCCGTATCTAAAGTGAAGATATTAATCGCTGCATTATTATAGGCAATTAAAGCTGTTATCACTTGGTCCTCTTGTCCGAATGAAGTTGAAAAGACCACCTTGTCTTTATACTCATTTCCCAAAAAAATAAAAGTCTCATCGATTGAGAAGTCTTTCGTTTTTTCTATTAAAGTTTGTATTATCGATGTTCCCATTTTACTTTTAATTATCATAATATCTATTACCCTATCGACTTAGTAGATTATAATGCAAAAGTAGTCCTTATTTTGCAATAACAAAATAATATTTGACTTATTATTTCAAATTCCATAGCAACTTAACTCCTCAAAAAAAGCAGCTTAGCCCAAATTGGAAATAATCTTATTAAATCAATTAAAAATCTAAAAAACAATGTTTTATTCTTATATAAATCTCCTAAATTCCCATTAATCAGTAATTTTCACAACTTATTTCCTATAGTCTACTTTCCCTATAGGATAATTATAAATAAATTGTAATTTTGTCCAAAAAACGCATAGATGGATTTTCAATTGGGATTTGTAGTTGCAGGCTTGCTGGTGGGTTTTGTGGTGGGATTGACAGGTGTAGGAGGCGGTTCTTTGATGACCCCCATTTTGTTGTGGTTTGGTATTCCCCCTACAACGGCTGTTGGTACCGATTTATTATATGCCGCCTTCACTAAAATGGGTGGTGTTTTTGTTCATCATAGAAAAAACAATATTAATTGGTCTATTACGGGATGGCTTTCCTTAGGTAGCGTTCCCGCAGCATTAGTAACGTTATGGATTCTCCATAGTATAAAAACAGATATTACAGCTATAAATGATATAATAAAGTACAGTTTGGGATGGGCACTACTTTTTACTTCGGTGGCCGTTTTGTTCAAAAAGAAACTATTGGTGCTTTCCCAAAAAAATGCTGGCGCAAAATTTCATAGTGAGAGTAAAACCCAGAATGCACTAACTGTAGGTATTGGTGTGTTGCTTGGAGCAACCGTAACCCTGACTTCGATAGGGGCAGGTGCTTTAGGTACGGTAACTTTATTTTTCCTGTACCCGCTTTTGGCAACTCCGAAATTAGTTGGTACTGAGATTGCCCATGCGGTCCCTTTAACTCTTGTTGCAGGATTAGGTCATGCCACAATGGGAAACTTAGATTTAGGTCTACTGGGGCAGCTATTAATGGGATCACTTCCAGGAATTTTTATAGGAAGTATGTTGAGTGAAAAAGTGCCAGATTTATTTCTTAGAAATGCCATTGCGGGAATGTTGTTTTTCGTAGGCTACAAATTAATCTTTATAGGCTAAACAAAATATTTCTTTAAGTAGAAAAGCCACTTTCATTGCGTTTACACTGAAATTGGCTTTTCTTTTGTTTATATTTTATTTAGGACCGAATTGATTAAAAAGCAATGTCCGCCAGGGAATTGTTCTCCAATATTTGCAGCGTGTTGTCACGCACTTCGGTCATTAATTTCCGCACTGCGCAGGCAGTTTCATCTGTACAATCATCACATTTTTCATAAAAGTTATGGCTTGCACAAGGCAACAAAGCGATTGGTCCTTCAAGAGTACGGAAGACTTTGGCCATATTAATATCTTTGGGCTCTTTTATCAAATAATAACCGCCTCCCTTTCCTTTTTTGGCACCTAAGAATCCCGAATGGCGCAAAAGCAACAAAATACTTTCTAAAAACTTAATCGAAATATTTTCGCTTTTAGCAATATCAGCAATGGCGACAGGTGTTTGATCTTCTCGGCGGGCCAAAAAGGTCAATGCTTTGATTCCGTATTTTGTTTTCTTTGAAAGCATAGTTTATAATTAATTATTTGAGGTCAGATATACCAGTTATCTAAACCTCGCATCAAATATCGTGATTTTTTAAGATAAAGCTTGCTCTAAATCAGCAATAACATCTCTAACCGTTTCCAGTCCTACTGAAACACGCACTAAACCATCAGTAATACTAACTGCCAATCTTTCGTCAACAGACAATTTACTATGTGTTGTAGACGCCGGATGTGTCACAATGGTTCTGGTATCGCCCAAGTTTGGTGATAACGAACATAGTTTTATTTTATCCAAAAAGTTTCGTCCTGCTTCAAGACCTCCTTTTATTTCAAAAGCCACAATGCTGCCACCCAGCTTCATTTGCTTTTTGGCAATTTCATATTGTGGATGCGACTTTAGGAACGGGTACTTTACTCGATTTACTTTGGGATGCTGTTCTAAAAACTCGGCAACCTTCAAGGCATTTTCACAATGTCTATCTAAACGAATTGCTAAAGT
>JBLIHD010000028.1:0-10748 GCA_047636335.1 Flavobacterium sp. | reverse complement strand
CCAGTTTCTTCTTCAACTTCACGCATTGCGGTCCCTTCCATATCCTCCCCTTTTTCGGTTCCCCCCTTAGGCAAATCCCATTTTCCATTTCTAAAAATAAATAAAACTTCCCCTTTTTTATTGTACACCAAGCCCCCTCCAGCCTTATTGACCGGAATTTTAGTTTTCAAAGTCTTCATAATCTCCTTTTCATCAGGGTGATACAGATAAGCTTTTTGAATTTTATTTTGAAAAATTTTGACTATAAGTTGCTTAATATCAATACTTTCTAATAGAAATAATTGAAAATCTGTCTCCTTTGATATTTTATTTGTCAAAAAAAGTGGTTTGTCGTTAACAAAAACTTTATACATTTGTGCTATGATTTTTAATAAAGATACAGCCGAAAAAACAGCCGAATTGCTTTTGCAAATAAATGCAATTAAATTGAATCCAGGAAATCCTTTTACATGGGCTTCCGGATGGAAATCACCTATTTACTGTGATAACCGTTTAATCCTCTCATTTCCAACTATAAGAAATTATGTTCGAAATGAATTCTCTAAAAATATTGAAAAACAATTTGGAAAGCCAGATGTCATCGCCGGTGTAGCCACTGGAGCGATAGGTATCGGAATACTGGTAGCTGAAAGCTTGGGAGTCCCGTTTGTGTACGTGCGTCCAGAAGCCAAAAAACACGGTCGACTAAACCAAGTGGAAGGATTTTTGCAAAAAGGACAAAACGTGGTTGTTGTGGAAGATTTGATAAGTACGGGAAACAGCAGTTTACTTGCCGTAGAAGCTTTGCGAGCAGCAGGGGCAAACGTAAAAGGTATGGCCGCCATATTTACCTACGGGTTTGATGTAGCGGATAAAAACTTCAAGAACGCGAAAGTGGATTTGTATACTTTGAGCAATTACGAAAACTTACTAAATTTAGCTGTTGCCAAAAGTTATGTCTCTGAAAAAGAAGAAAAAACTTTAAGGGAATGGAGCGTTAGCCCTTCGACTTGGGATGTCGTTTAAAGCATTTCATTTTTGAAGAAAACACAGATTGAAGTTAAAAAATAAAATTATATGAACTTAGAAAGTCCAAAAGTTACAGTTGAAAAACCAGCGCAAAAATTATTTGATTTGTTGACAGATGTCAAAAATTTCGAAAGGCTAATGCCCGAAAACATAGCTAAATTTGAAGTTATAGGTGACGATGCTTTTATTTTTGGGTTGAAAGGAATGCCAGAAATAAAATTGAAAATGAAAGAAAAAGTAGCCCCGAACAAAGTTGTTTTGGGCGCCGCCAGCGACAAACTTCCTTTTACCCTGATAGCTAACATTGAAGTGATTTCTGACAGTTCAAGTGCAGTGAAATTAGACTTCGAAGGCGATTTTAACCCAATGATGGCGATGATGATAAAAGGGCCGATTGGCAAATTTATCGAAACACTGGCTGCAAATATGTATAAGTTATAAATCGGTTAACATAAAAAAGTGTTTAAGATTGAACTTATTTCAATCTTAAACACTTTTTTATTTAATAAAGCATCTGGATCTCCTTGATGCTGAATTCAGAAATACTATCATCTTCCAATAGAATTTGTAGCTTTCCGTAAGAAGAAACTCCCTGAATAATTCCCATGAAGTTTTGGTTTGAATTGTCTTTAAAAGGTACGGGGATACCTTTTTTAAAAAGTCTATTGGTATACTCCTGCCACAAAGAAACAGGATCCTCATTCATGATGGCAATATTTTGCTTGATTTTTTCTACAATCCGACACATTATTTTCTCTTTATCAAATTGTGCATGGCAAATCAATGCCAATGAAGACGCTTTGGGTAAGTTTACAAAATTTATTTGATTGACATTTAGCCCCAAACCCACAATAGAATGAACCGTTCCGTCACTTTTGATGCTGTTTTCAATTAAAATGCCACCAATTTTATAATTATATGACATAATGTCGTTTGGCCATTTAATCATTAAATTCGGAATATTAAACGTTTCCAAGGCTTGCACGATCGAAATCGCAACGCCAATATTAAGTCTAAAAATCTGATTCACATCCACCAAATAATCCTTAATAAAAACACTCATTGTTAGATTCTTACCCACCTCAGAGTCCCATATGGATCCCATTTGTCCTTTCCCTTTAGTTTGGTTTACCGCAGTCACAACCGTAAAATTTTCTAATTGCTGTTTGTTTGATAATCCTTTTAGAAAGTCATTTGTTGAATCTATGGCATCGAGTTTGATTACTTTCATGCGTAATTATTTATGTAACGGAATTTAATATTATGTTAAGGTTCAAAAATAATGACAAAAAATGGTAACTTTACAAACTTATATAAAATAATTCATGGCAAAAAAGACGATAGATAATGATGCATTATTGGCAAACATTATTAAGGGAATCGAAGAAGTAAAAGGAAATGACATAACTATCCTCGATTTAAGAAAAATTGATACCGCAGTTTGCGACTATTTTGTCATCAGCAACGGAAATTCAAACACACAAGTTAACGCAATTGTTAACTCTATTCAAAAAACAGTTTCAAAAGAATTAAAAGACAAGCCATGGCATGTTGAGGGTTCTGACAATGCAGAATGGGTTCTTATGGATTATGTTAATATCGTAGTTCATGTTTTCCAAAAACAAATCAGGGAATATTACAATATTGAGAGTTTGTGGGGAGACGCAAAAATTACTACAATAGAAAACAAATACTAAAGAAAAAAAACAGAATGGCTAAAGATAATAATCCAACTCCTAATAAATTTAAAGTTAGTCCATGGTTAGTTTACACTGCCATACTTCTTGTATTTTTATTCATCAGTTTCATAACTGGAAGTTCCAGTTTACAAGAACCAGCGCAATTAACTTCCTCTAAATTTAATGTCTTTCTACAGAAAGGACAAATTGAGAAAGTGGTTGTATACAACAAAACCGAAGCTGAAGTTTTTCTGAAGCCATCAGCTTTAAAAGCAAAAGAGCATTTAAAGGTTGCAAAAGATATTTTTGACAGACCAAACGAAGGCCCTCAATACACTTTTGAAATTGGTAATGATCAATTATTTCAAAAAAAATTAGAAACAGCGGTTGCTGAAGGAAAATTAAAAGATTTTAATTTTTCTCAAAAAAGCAATTGGAGTGACATCCTGATCAGTTTACTTCCCATCATCATTATCATTGGTGTTTGGATCTTTATAATGAGAAAAATGTCAGGTGGCGCTGGTGGCGGTGGCGGACAAATTTTTAATATCGGAAAATCTAAAGCGAAACTTTTTGACGAAAAGACTGATGTTAAAACAACTTTTAAAGATGTTGCAGGATTAGAAGGCGCTAAAGAAGAAATACAAGAGATTGTAGAGTTCTTGAAGAACCCGGAAAAATACACAAACCTTGGAGGTAAAATTCCAAAAGGCGCATTACTTGTAGGACCTCCCGGAACAGGAAAAACTCTATTGGCAAAAGCTGTGGCTGGAGAAGCACAAGTGCCCTTTTTCTCATTATCAGGATCTGATTTTGTTGAAATGTTTGTTGGTGTAGGTGCGTCTAGAGTACGTGATTTGTTTAAACAAGCTAAAGAAAAATCACCTGCAATCATTTTCATTGATGAAATTGATGCTGTAGGTAGAGCGAGAGGAAAAAGCAATATGTCTGGCGGCAATGATGAAAGAGAAAATACTCTGAACCAATTGCTGACAGAAATGGACGGTTTTGGTACCAATTCAAATGTAATCGTGTTGGCTGCAACAAACAGAGCTGACGTTCTGGATAAAGCTTTAATGCGTGCTGGTCGTTTTGACAGACAAATATTTGTGGACTTACCAGATGTCCGAGAACGTGCAGAAATCTTCAAAGTACACTTGGCTCCACTAAAAAAAGTAGAAGGCTTAGACACTGAATTCTTGGCAAAACAAACTCCCGGTTTTTCTGGGGCAGACATTGCTAATGTTTGTAATGAAGCAGCTTTAATTGCTGCCAGATACAACAAGACAGCGGTTGACAAACAAGATTTCTTAGACGCAGTCGATAGAATCGTGGGTGGATTAGAAAAGAAAAATAAAATTGTAACACCTGGAGAAAAGAAAGCAATTGCTATTCATGAAGCAGGTCACGCTACGGTAAGTTGGATGCTGGAACATGCAGCCCCATTAATCAAAGTGACTATAGTTCCTAGAGGTCAAAGTCTTGGTGCAGCATGGTATTTACCAGAAGAGCGCTTAATTGTACGCACTGACCAAATGCTGGACGAAATGTGTGCAACTATGGGAGGTAGAGCAGCCGAAAAGGTAACTTTTAACAGAATTTCAACAGGAGCTTTAAGCGATTTAGAAAAAGCTACCAAGCAGGCACGTGCCATGGTTACCGTGTACGGTTTAAACGACAAAATAGGAAATGTTACCTATTATGATTCAGCCGGGCAAAACGAATATAACTTTTCCAAACCTTACTCAGAAGAAACCGCCAAAACTATCGATAAAGAAATTTCATTACTGATTGAAACTCAATACGAAAGAGCGATTAAAATTCTGGAAGAAAACAAAGACAAACTGAATCAGCTTGCAGATATTCTCATTGAAAAAGAAGTAATATTTAAAGATGATCTAGAAACAATTTTTGGAAAAAGAGCTTTCGATAAAAATCTTGAGGAAACAGTATCTTAAATTATACATCAAATTTAATTATTTTTAAAATCTTAATTCAAAATCACCTTTTGAATTAAGATTTTTTTATCTTTGACCGTTTCCTAATATAACAAACAAAGCACCTTAACAACATATGAGTCTTTTCAGAAAAATTTTTGGTTCTAGTATTTCGCCTTCAGATGAGGACAAAGAGAAAGAAAATAGTAAATTTTTTCCTGATGCCGATATGATGTCTATAGATGAACAGTTCATCTATAATTTCAAAAAAAACGGGGGTAAATTTTTATATTGTGAAAACCTTGCCGAGGTAGAAGAACAGTTCGAAAATATTCTTGAAGAGAACGACTGGTATGAAAGTGAAGTATTGTGTTATGAACCGAAACTATTCAACATATTAGATGAAAACAAACTAAGCTACGAAAAGTCAGCAGATCCAAAATTCCTTTTTTCATATTGTGAAAACCTAATCGCGGATGAAGGTTCCATTTTATTTTCGTCAAACCAAATAAAACAACTCAAACCTCACGACTTGCCCGTTAACATTGTTGTTGTCGCAATGACTAGCCAAATTCTTGGTGTAAAAAGTGACGGCTTGACTTCAATAAGAAAGAAATACGAAAGGGATTATCCAACAAACATTACTGCAATAAAATATTTCGAAAAAGCAAAAGAAGAAGACTTTACCCAATATGGTAGTTCGGCCAAAAACCTTTATTTGCTGCTGTTAGAAGATCTTTAACATGAATGAAACCCTTAAAAGATCTATATCCGGCGCAGTTTATGTTATTTTATTAATATTTTCAATACTATTTTCTACTGAAAGCTTTTTTATTCTTTTTGGTGTATTTCTTCTCATTGCAACAATTGAGTTTTGTAATTTAGTCCAGATTCAAAAGATCATTCCTTTTGTCGTGGCTAGTGCAATCTATCTGCTTTTTTATGAAATATCCATTGCAACAGGTGGATACTTGCACCTCCTGCGTTTTAACAAAACGTTTGACCTGATTGTTCTTTTTTCAACTCTTATCGTATCCATAAAGTGTATCCATTTTCTTTTTGACCATAAAACAGTCAAAATTGATTCCTTTTCAAAATACATATACTTGATAGGTTACATCATCCTGCCATTTGCCATAATGACCAAAATTCCTTTTGGGATAAACGGCTACAACCCAAAAATCCTTATCAGTATCTTTATTCTAATATGGACAAATGACACCTTTGCTTATATCGTTGGAAAGTCCATTGGAAAAACAAAATTATTTGAACGAATATCACCCAAGAAAACCATTGAAGGTTTTTTTGGTGGGGTTGTGTTTTCAGTTATCGCAAGCTATTTGGTTTCAAAATATTATATCGAAATTGCCGAGGGGAAAATCTTTATTTGGGTCATAATCGCGGTGATTGTTGGCGTTTTTGGAACTATCGGTGATTTAATCGAATCCAAATTCAAACGGATAGCCGGCGTAAAAGATAGCGGAACAATAATGCCCGGTCACGGAGGCGTTTTAGATCGACTAGATAGTGTTATATTTGTAGCACCAATTATATTTTTATTTTATCAAATTTTAAATTATGTTTCATAAAGAAGGAGCCAAAACTATTTTACTCGGTGTAGCTTTTACATCCATTGTACTTTTACTGTCTGACAAATTAATTGACATTATTTGGCTAAGAAAGACTATTCAAATCAGTGCATTTTTGTTGTTGATTATTATTCTGCAATTTTTCAGGAATCCGAAAAGAATCGTATTGCTCAGTGAGAATCATATATTGGCTCCGGTAGATGGTAAGGTAGTCGTTATTGAAGAAGTGTACGAGGGAGAATATTTTAAAGAAAAGCGTTTGCAGATATCCATTTTTATGTCACCTGTCAACGTACATGTTACCCGCTATCCGCTTAGCGGAATTATAAAATTCAGTAAATACCACCCTGGCAAATTTTTGGTGGCCTGGCATCCTAAAGCAAGTGAAGAAAACGAAAGAACAACTATAGTGGTTGAAAATAAAATTTTCGGAGCCATTTTATATAGACAAGTTGCGGGTGCTTTAGCAAGAAGAATCGTGAATTATGCTGAGGAAGGTATGCAAGTCGTACAAGGAACGGATGCCGGTTTTATTAAATTTGGCTCCAGAGTAGACCTGTTTTTACCTTTAGGAACTCCAGTTAATGTGGTACTGAATCAAAAAGCAGTTGGAGGAACAACTATCATTGCAACAAAAAAGTAATGAATGAAAAAGATTTGGACATTAGGTTTCAGGAAGCGGTAAAAACAGCTTCCGAAATGACTCAAGCATCTTTACCACAAGATGTTCAACTACGTCTTTATGCCTATTACAAACATGCCACTTTTGGAGCTTTAGAACCAAGACAAACTTCAACCTATCATTTAAGGGATGCTTTTAAAATGAATGCTTGGATGCAAATCAGTCACCTTTCTACTGCAGAAGCAAAAGAACACTATATCGAAATCATCAATTCCCTCATGGGAAAATAATACAACTAATGAAAAGACTTAATTTGTTACTGTCGAGCATACTATTAATCGCTATTTTAGTTTCTTGTAACAACAAAAAACTGACAGAAGTCGTAGAAGTGCCTTTACCAACCGCACAAGAGAAAGTGTCAATCGGGTTTCCCGATGACGTCAAGGCAAATAAAGGTTCATTTCAACTGGAAAAACTGCCTTATCCCTATGATGCACTGGCACCAACGGTTTCTCCTTTAACCTTGCAAATGCATTATTCCAAACATTACCTGACTTATACCAACAATCTGAATAACGCTATCGCAGGGAC
Organism: Flavobacterium sp.; assembly: GCA_047636335.1. Taxonomy (GTDB): domain Bacteria; phylum Bacteroidota; class Bacteroidia; order Flavobacteriales; family Flavobacteriaceae; genus Flavobacterium. Next base: position 3,322 of record JBLIHD010000028.1, on the reverse strand, counting down.
TGAATATGAGAATCAATCAATCGACGATATTTTAGCCAATTTAGACCCCGATAACGTTGATTTAAGAAACAATGCAGGCGGTTATTATAATCATTCCCTATATTGGAGATCAATGGCTCCAAACGCCGGAGGTGTTCCCACCGACACCTTGGCTTCAGTCATCACACGGGATTTTGGATCGTATGAAAATTTTACTACCGCTTTTAAAGCAGAAGCCACGAAACAATTTGCTTCTGCCTGGGTCTTCTTAATCGTCGATAAAACAGGGACATTAAAAGTGACCAGCAGCCAAAATCAAGATAATCCTTTGATGAAAAATGCCCCAGTTCCAGGAACGCCAATATTGGCACTAGATCTTTGGGAACATGCCTATTACTTGGGATACCAATACAGACGAAGAATATATATTGAATCTTTTTTTAATGTGATCAGCTGGAAAAAGGTTAGTAAAAATTACGAAGCTGCCTTGAGAAGAAAATATTAGTTTGTCTTAAATAAAAATGCTGATGCAAGCTATCACAGTTTTGCATCAGCATTTTTATTTAAACAAATTAGAGCCATCAGTCTTAGCCATCTACAGTTGATAAATAAACGATTCAGAAGGCGCAACAGTAATTAGTACTTTCCCCTCTCCGCTTACCACCTCTAATCGCGCTTTAGACCTCTTATACAATTGGTCAGTAATCGTATAGATTCCGTCTTTTAAATTCCATTTTCGGATAATATCCGAAGGGATTTTAAGTTCGAAAGAACTGTCGTTAATCCATGAAAAATTAGTCACGACAATTAGTTTCTGAGCTTCTGACCAGCGTGTGAATGCATAAATGCCAGGATCAAAACCAGCCGTCGATTGACGGTTAATTGTTTGAATTTCTTCAAATTCACCCATTAATGCAGAACTGTTAATCGAGAAATTAAGCAGTCTTTTATAGAAATCGCGAAGATCCTTTTCCTTTTGAGTCAGTAATCCACCGTCAAATTTACCGTTATTCATCCACCGTTGATGATTTGGCACACCAACATAATCAAAAATCGAAGTTCTGGAATGCGTACCGTAACCTGCGTTTTCATTGCCAGCCTCCCCTACTTCCTGCCCAAAATAAACCATCGTGGGAGAGGAACTAATCGTTGTGGAAACAACCATTAATGGCTTGCCTTTCTCTGGGTTTCCGGCAAATTCCGGGCTCGCCAATCGTTGTTCATCATGGTTATCTAGGAAATGCAACATATTATGCTCAATATCCTTCATTCCTTTTTGAATTTCCGAAAGTCCGTCAGGCAATGATTTTCCCTGAATGACATCCTTTAATTTATCATAGGTTTCCACCTTGTCATACAAATAATCCATTTTCCCCAATCGAAGGTAATTGCGGTATTCATTGGGATTGTATACTTCAGCCAATAAAAACGCATCAGGCTTCTTCATTTTTATGGCAGAATTCATATAGCTCCAAAACTCATAAGGAACCATCTCGGCCATATCATATCGGAATCCGTCAACTCCTTTGCCAATCCAATACAAAGCAATATCTCGGAATTTCACCCAAGAATCGGGAACGTTTTTTCCTTTCCAAAATTCGAAATGCCCTTTGTATGATTTTGTGTCATACCCCGCCGGAAGTTCCGGGAAATCCTTGGAACCGTCAGGACGTATCCCATAATTCACTTTAACGGTTTCGTACCAATCATTTTTGTCGGGTTTTGCCATCCTAGAGCCATTTCCTGTCCATTTTGCCGGGATTTCATGGAATTTACCGTCACTAAGTGGATTAAAATCTCCATTTAAGGGTTTTACCTTGTCTGGCACTTCAAATTGGGAATTGGTTATATAATAGAAATTATTGTCCCTTTTATATTCAACGGTAACATCATCATCTGTGCCAAAATCCCTCACTCCTACAGGATTGTTTTTCCCTTCGTATTTGCGTGCAATGTGATTGGGCACAATATCAATCAGCAGCTTTAATCCTGCCTTGTGCGTTCTGGACACCAACGCATAAAATTCTTGCTGACGATTTACGGGATTAACAGCCAAATCGGGGTTTACGTTATAATAATCTTTTACTGCATAAGGCGAGCCCGCCCTTCCTTTTACGATATCAGGATCGTCATTAGACACCCCGATAGCGGTATAATCCCGAATCAAAGCATGATGGGGAACTCCTGTATACCAAATATAGGTAACGCCCAAATCCCTGATTTCCTGAAGGGCTTTATCCGTAAAGTCATTAAACTTACCAACCCCATTTTCTTCAATGCTTCCCCAAGCTTTATTATTTGTGTTTTTATTCCCAAATAAACGGGTAAACACCTGGTATATCACTATTTTATTTTCAGTGGCAACCTCATTATTTTCTGCATTCATTTTTAAATCTTTCGTTTTACAAGCTGTAGACAGAATTACTATACTTATCAACAACACAAGAGTATTCTTTTTTATCATTCCTTTAAATATTAACAACTATTTGAATTCATTTTAGCCAAAATGAAACACTCAAACAATCAGTTTTTAAATTTACTGTAATTTTTAAAACTACGCGGAGTTCATTTTTTTCTTTACCCAAAAATTGTACTTAAAACCTTTACTACAACGAAGGAGTTGCATTATTTGTTGATAACTTATAAATTAAATAAAAAACGACGCACTTCTCATTAGCAATCAACTTATAAATAAATGCTAATATGGATTAGGATTGTTTCCTTTTTCATAAATTTGACAAAAAATAAATCCATTGAATAAATTTCTGTTTTTCATCTGTTGTTATTTGTCAATACTAAGTTCAAAACCCATTTTGGCCCAAGCAGCAAAAAAAATAATTGTAGAGCATTCCGATTATGCAGATGTGAATCAAGTGGAGATGCCAGATGCCTTTTTACTCACCGGAAACGTACGCGTTAGTCATGACGGAGTGGTTCTTACCTGCAATAAGGCATATTATTTCCAAAAAGAAAACTACATAAAAGCTTTCGGGAATGTACAATTGGTTCAAGGGGACACCCTATTTTTAAACAGTAAATATGCCGAATATAACGGAAATGTAAAAAAAGCATTTGCTTCTGGAGAAGCTTTTATGAGTTCACCCGACGCGACATTGGAAACGGACACCATTAACTTTGACAGAAATATTCAGGAAGTATATTATAACTCTCAAGGAACTATAGTAAACAAGGACAATACATTGCGCTCTAAGTCAGGAAAGTATTACGTAGCGCAAAAGAAATTTCAATTCCTTACGGCCGTTACTATTACAAATCCAAGCTATGTAATAAAATCAAATCATTTGGACTATTATAGTAACTCCGGTCACACCTATCTTTTTGG
>JBLIHD010000027.1:0-11080 GCA_047636335.1 Flavobacterium sp. | reverse complement strand
TTTTTATTTTATATTTTACAATCCTAAAATTTTTCTATTAAAAGTCTTACTACTATTAACCGAGGCAAAGTCATCAAAAGCTTTATCGGTAACTTTTATAATGTGGTTTTTAATAAATTCAGCACCTTCACGAGCACCATCTTCTTGATTTTTGATACAACATTCCCATTCCATTACGGCCCAACCTTTAAAATCATATTGTGATAGTTTGCTGAAGATCGATTTAAAGTCAACTTGACCATCACCTGGAGAACGATAACGTCCAGCTCTGTTTAACCAACTTTGGTAACCGCCAAAAGTTCCTTGTTTTCCAGTAGGATTGAATTCAGCATCCTTAACATGAAACGCTTTAATACGTTCGTGGTAAAAATCGATATACTGAATGTAGTCTAATTGTTGTAGTACAAAATGGGAGGGATCATATAAAATACAAGCACGAGAATGATTATTAACCGCTTTTAAAAACATTTCATAAGTTTCTCCATCAAATAAATCTTCACCTGGATGGATTTCATAACAGAGATCGACACCATTTTGATCAAATTCATTAAGAATAGGTAACCAACGTTTAGCTAATTCAGCAAATCCTTCTTCAACTAAACCAGCTGGTCTTTGTGGCCAAGGATGGAAATATTGCCAAAGTAAAGATCCACTAAAAGTAGCATGTGCATTTAATCCTAAATTATGGGAAGCTTTAGCAGCATATTTCAATTGTTGTACAGCCCATTCTTGTCTTGCTTTTGGTTTTCCATGTACGTTTACAGGAGCAAAAGCATCAAATAAGTCATTATAAGCGGGATGAACGGCAACTAATTGACCTTGTAAGTGAGTTGATAATTCTGTTATTTCTAGACCATAAGATGCAATCTTCCCTTTTAATTCGTCTGCGTACGTCTTGCTTTCTGCCGCCTTTTGTAAATCAATAAAACGAGTATCTATAGTTGGCATTTGTATACCTTTAAATCCCAGATCAGCAGCCCATTTACAAATTCCATCTAAAGAGTTAAAAGGGGCTTCATCACTAATGAATTGTGTTAAAAACACTGCAGGTCCTTGTATTGTTGTCATTTCTTATATTTTAAATTTTAAACTCAAACCATTTTTGATCTGATTTACCTGAGGCGATTACATTTTCAATAAAAGCCATTCCACGCACACCATCTGCGACAGTAGGGAAATCAAGCATTTGTTCGGTTGGTTCTTTTCCTTCTAATTTTGCAGATAACGTCAAAGCGAAATTCTTATATAAATTAGCAAAAGCTTCTAAGTATCCTTCTGGATGTCCTGGAGGGGTGCGAGAATTAAACTGTGCACTATCTGATAAATAACTATTTCCGGCTCTATAGATTTGAGCAGGAGCATCAGGCCATTTAATTAGTAAGGTATTGGGTTCCATTTGATGCCATTCCAGACCGCCTTTTTCTCCATAAATTTTAATTTTCAAATTATTTTCTTCTCCGCTAGCAATTTGTGAGGCCACCAAAATACCATTTGCACCATTATTAAACTTCAGTAGGACATTGCCATCGTCATCGAGTTTTCGACCTTCTACAACAATGTTGATATCAGAGCACAATTGAGTTATTTGTAAACCTGAAATATATTCAGCTAGTTGTGCTCCGTGTGTGCCAATATCTCCCATACAACCACTAAGACCACTTTTTTCCGGGTCAGTTCTCCAAGCTGCTTGCTTGTTTCCGTCTTTTTCAGTCAAAGTACTCAACCATCCTTGTGGGTATTCGACCATAACTTTACGGATTTTTCCAAACTGATCTTCAGCAACCATTTTCCTGGCTTGTTTTACCATGGGATAACCGGAGTAAGTATGGCTGAGGCAGAAAACAAGTCCAGTTTCTTTTACTCTTTGTTGTAAATGCTTGGCTTCATCAAGACTTAAAGTCATTGGTTTGTCGATCAAAACATTAAATCCATATTCTAAAGCCATCATAGCAGGAGCGAAGTGGGCAAAATTTGGTGTGACAATAGAAACAAAATCCATTCTTTCTCCCAATGGAAACTTACTTTCAGCAACTAACATTTCTTGAAAAGAGCCATAACACTTTGATTCAGGAAGAAACAAATCTCTTCCCGATTCTATAGATGTGTCCGGATTAGAACTAAAAGCACCACAATGGAGTTCAATTAGTCCGTCCATATTGGCAGCAATACGATGAATAGCGCCAATAAAAGCATTTTTTCCACCGCCAATCATTCCCATTTTTAATTTTCTCATATCCTTGTAATTGCTAGATATTTCCTTTTTTCAATTCTTTTACCGCATAATCTGCCGCGCGTGCAGTCAAAGCCATAAAAGTTAAAGAAGGGTTTTGACAAGCAATAGAGGGCATGCAAGAACCATCTGTAACAAACACGTTACTAACTTCGTGCATTTGATTCCATTTGTTTAAAACAGAATCTTTAGGATCATTACCCATTCTGGCTGTCCCCATTTCGTGAATAGCCATACCTGGATAACATTCATTATCAAAGGTCTTCACATTTTTAATTCCAGATGCTTCCAGCATTTCTGCGGCATCATTCATCATATCAATTCGCATTTTTTTCTCGTTTTCTTTGTGTTCGCAATCAATGGCTAACACTGACTGACCCCATTTGTCTTTTCTATTATGATCGATGTACACTTTATTTTCATAATAAGGTAACATTTCCCCAAAACCACCTAGTCCCATACTCCAGGTGTCAGCAGGAAAGCTTAGTTTGTCTTTAAAATCGCCACCAAACTCTAATTCAGCTACTTCTTCATGCCAAGAACCTCTACTTGCGCCTCCTTGGTAACCAAACCCCCTTAAATAATCTCTTTTATCACTCCCCACATTTTGATATCTTGGAACATAGATTCCATTAGCTCTGCGACCGTAAGTGTATTTATCTTCAAAACCTTCGGCACTTCCTGAAGCGCCACAACGAAAATGATGATCCATTAAATTATGACCTAATTGACCACTGGCATTTCCTAATCCATTGGGGTGGGCATCTGAAGTTGAATTCAATAAAATAAAAGTTGATCCGAGCGTAGATCCATTTACAAATACAATTTTGGCATAAAACTCGATACTTTCGTTAGTTTCTGCATCGATAACCATAACCCCTTTTGCTTTTTTAGTGTCTTGATCATAAATGATGTGATTAACAATAGAGTAAGGTCTAACAGTCAGTCTCTTAGTAGCCATTGCTGCCGGCAAAGTCGAAGATTGTGTACTGAAGTAAGCGCCAAATGGGCATCCTCGGCTACAAAGATTTCGATACTGACAACTTCCTCTACCTTTGTGAGGCACAGTTAAATTAGCAGTACGCCCAATAGTTAAGATCCGACTTTTATTATAGTGCTTTTCAATTCGTTCTTTCACTGACTTTTCAACACAATTCAAATCCATAGGAGGTAAAAATTTGCCATCTGGCAGCAGCGGCCAATTTTCAGCTTGACCACTTATCCCTGCAAATTGTTCCACGTAATCATACCATTTAGTAAGGTCTTTATATCGTATTGGCCAGTCATTACCATGACCATCTTTTTTATTATCTTCAAAATTGTGGTCGCTGAAACGGTAACTTTGTCTACCCCATGTTAAAGATTTACCACCTACCTGAAAACCTCTGTACCAGTCAAAACGCTTGTCCTCAGTGTAAGGGCATTCTAAGTCATTGACCCACCATTTTTCATTGGCTTCCTGATACGGATAATCTCTAGTTTGTACAGGATGGGTCCTTTTTTGTTCTTCGGTTAATTTCCCAGAATGTTCAAATTCCCAAGGGGCTTTCATTGCTGATTCATAATCTTTTATATGTTCTACATTCATACCTCGCTCGAGCATCAATACATTTAAACCTTTTTCAGTTAGTTCTTTAGCAGCCCAACCGCCGCTAATACCAGATCCAATTACAATTGCATCGTAGGTATTTTGTTCTTTTAAATTGGTATTTATGTTCACTTTACTTAATTTTTAAATTGATATCTAAATTTTTATCGAAATATTGATTACGTAGCCCAAGCTTTTTGACCAGGCTTATACTCTGCATTTCCGTCATATTTACCGGGGATTGGCAAATATTCCCGTGCTTGCGTACATCCAATTTCAGAAGAGAAATACCCCAAAAGAGTTAAATCTCTAGCAATAGAAAAGAAAGAATAAGGTATTTTTTTGTCAATAGTTTCAGTTCTTAAATCCCCAACTAATTTTTGTCTTTGCTCACTAGAAAGAGCAAGGAAGCTTTTGTCGTAATCTGTTATGGCTTTTGACTCCATTTCTTGTAAACCTGAGGCAAATGCGTGCTGCATAGGGGCAGGATAACAATCCTTAATCATCATTGGAATAAAAGCTCCAACACCCGCAGCCTTAGCTCCAGGAGAGAGTTTTGTAGTTGGAATGATAATATCAGCAAATTCGGCTAAAATTTCTTCATCAGTACCTGAAAAAAAGACTTGATTTTTTTCATCCTCGGGAAGTGTAAAACTTTCAAATAAAACTCCAATTGTTGAGGAGGAGAGGGCAGTTCCGAGTAAAAATGCCACGTTTTTAAGTGCTTTTCTTCTATCCATTTGCTAAATTATTAAAAATGTGTTTTTTTTTTAGTAAATATGTAATTACTACATTCTTTCAATATTACTAAAATTAGTACTGCAATTTTAGTTTTAATCCATATTATCTACAATAAATATCAAATTATTATTAAAAATTGAAATTTATAGATATATCTGTATTCTTTTTGAAGAGAGATAGTTTTAAATTATCATTTATTCAACATAAAATTATTTGACGACTGCTTTTCTTGTTAAAAAGCACATGATAAAAACAATAAAAATCAGATTATACTTGTTAAAATTTAAATAAAATTCTCAATTAGAATCTCATTGCTTAAAAAAGAAACAATAAAGAATTTGGAATCAAAAAAAGAAGACCAAAAAAATAAGATCTTCGACAGTAATAATAAATAGATCTTTTGATCAGAATCAAACTCTTTGAAAAAATAGAAAAAACCGCTGCTAGTAAAAAAAGAAACTGCACATATAAACGAATAGTGTCTATCTCTCAAATAACCCTATAGTCCCTCCAACCCAATCTTTGTCTCGATTGAATTTCACTCCTATCATTTCGCCTCTACTCAATCGCACTAGGTTACACAATAGAGTGGGAGCAACATCTCCCTTTTTCCATACGCAAAGGACCCGCACTTCGGCCTTAACTTTTCCTTCGGGCGACTGAACTATCGGAATATAGTTAACCTTTTTTTGAAGGATATAATGTTCTTTATCGACAACAGCTTCAACATCTTCTTTTTTCACATGGAATATGACACCTGTTCCCGAAAAGGAAAACAAGGGCTTCAAAACGTAGTTTTCCAGATCTTCCGGAATTACGGTCAATTCACTCAATAAAGTAGTTTCAATAAAATATTTCCCTTTCAAAAAAGGCAATATGAATTTGCTGATTCTGAAAAACCAGTTGGGATGTCCCGCCCATTCTACGTCGAGTTCATCCGAGAAATCAAAATTCAGTTTTAAATCGGTGCGCAAGTCGAGTTCATCAAAAATAACGCGATTGTATATCCGTTTTACAGGAATTTCAGTGCCGTTTTCAGCCGTATAAAAAAGCTGTTTGCCTTTTTTTATGAGTTCGGTGACGCATACTACGGTTATGCCTATATCCCGTTTGCAGTAATCAAAATCAATTTTAGTGTTTTGCTTATCGGGTTCAATCTCAAGCAGAATGACATTTTCTTTAGGATGGTTATTGCATATTGCATCCTCAAGTATCTGAAGGTATTCTTCTGGGGTAATCCCATTTATGAATGGCGTCAGTTCGCCAAGAAAAGGGTAGTGGCTTTTGAATTTTTCGAACAAATGCAGCTGATAATTAAACAAGGAAGGGAATCCTTGTACCTCTATTAACTTTGGAATAATGGCACCGTCTTCTACGCAAACTCCAAAATCTATGGCTATAAAAGTGGTGTGTCCGTCTTCATTCGGGACTTTACGATTAAGCTCTAATGATTTGTCAGTAAGATACTTAAAGTCTTTTCTCTGAAATAACGCTATAACCTCATTGCAGCCTTCAATCAGTTGTGACTTTAGCTCGTTTGATATAAAAAAGGGGGTTTCTGCCAATCGAAAAGTTGGTGAGTAACCAAAATCGGAAGCAATATCATCTTTCAGCTCCTGATATTTCTTCTCCGTAAATTGCGCATTGAACAGCTTTCGATATTTTGGAATCATAGAGAAAAAAATTGTTAGTTGGACATCATTTTCTTGGTCTGCATCAGGTCATTTATTGCCGAACGAAGAAAATTGGGAATCAAAGTTTCGTTAGTTCGGTAAATTTTGTCATCATCCAGTAAATCTTCAAGCATCTTTTGAAACTTCTTTTTCCCCTTCATTTCTTTGATTTTATCTTTGACTTCTTTGCTTCTTAGATGCGAAACAAAACTGATGGGATCTGCTTCAGGATGAAATTGGGTTCCTACAAAGAAGTCAGTGAAACGTACCGCCATTATTGCCCGTTCGTATTGTACATGGTCCCTGATTTTTTCTAACGAAATTATTTTTGCGCCCTTCTTTTTAAAAACACTCAATTTTGGCTGAACTACCTGATAATCCCTAGAATCTATCGCATAAAAGGGATCGTCTAATCCTGCGAAAAGAGGGTCTGTAAGCCCGTCTTTGGTTTTATGGATAGTCATGACACCGAATGAGGTATCATTTCTTTTTGTGATTTCGGCCAAACCGAAGTGTTTGCAAGCCATTTGAAAAGAATGGCAAATGAATAAAACGTGTTTTTTAACCGGATTTTCGATATTCCATTTGGTCAATTCATCGATAAATTCGTAATATTTTACATCCCAGTCACCATCACCAATTAATGGATTTCCGGGGCCTCCAGTGGAAATGTAGATATCATATTTGTCAATTTCAGGCAATTCGCCTTTTCCTCTGACATCAAATATTTCCATGCTGACTAAAGGATTAAACCTGTTAATGATATCAATAATACAGCGCATGCCTTGGTTTGCTACACCGTCGTACATGTCTAAAACAGCGATTGTTATGGTCTTCTTATTCATGGGGCATTCTTTAATAAAAGTATTTTGCAAATATAGCCTAATATATCATAATCCTTTGGTAAACTCGCCAGTTATGAAATCCACCACCTTTGTCAAGTCGTTTGTTTCTTTGAAAACACGTAATTGTTTGGCTGCTCCCGTTCCGTTTTTCAAAATTTGGTGTACATAATTGATATGTTCCCGACTTCCCAATTCGTCTACCACGTCATCTACGAATTCCAGTAATTCCAATAATAAGACCCGTGTCTCCACTTCTTTTTGGAGTCCGAAATCAATCATGTGTCCTTCTATCCCATAACGGGCAGCCCTAAATTTATTTTCTTTTATCAGAGCCAGGCGATAAATGTTGAAGCTCATATTGTTCAAATTCAATTTATATAATTTAGCCACAACCGCCTGTATAACAGACACTATACACATCGTTTCTTCAACGGTTAGACTCATATCGCAAATACGGAATTCAATCGTGTCATAAAAGGGATGCAACCGCAAATCCCACCATATTTTTTTGGGGTTGTCAATGCAATTAGTTTTGACTAAAGTGTCCAGAAAATTATCATAGGAGGCTAATGAATCAAAATATTCTGGTAAGCCGGTTCTCGGGAATTTGTCAAAAACCTTTGTCCTGAAGGACTTATAACCCGTTTGCCTTCCTTCCCAAAAAGGGGAATTGGTCGATAGCGCAAAAATATGTGGTAAAAAATAACAGGCCTGGTTCATTAATTGCAAACCGATTTCACGGTTTTCAATACCCACGTGACAATGCATTCCGAAGATTAAATTGGAACGTGCGGCATCCTGCAATTCATTTACGATATCATGGTACCGCGGGTCGTCAGTTATCGGTTGGTCTTGCCATTTCGAAAAAGGGTGCGTTCCAGCTCCGCCCACTATTAAATTTTGCTTGTCGGCTAACTCAACGATTTTGGTCCTTAAAAATTTAATTTCCTTTTCGGCTTCATCAACATTTTTGCAAATGTTTGTCCCCACTTCAACTACAGATTGATGCATTTCCGCTTTCACCTGCTCATTCAATATTATTTTGGCTCCGTCTACAATTTTTGACAAATGGGAGCGAAGGTCCCTTGTTTCCGGGTCTATAATCTGATATTCCTCTTCAATACCAAGTGTGAAAGTAGGTAATTTTTTCATTTTCAATTTTTTAGGAGCTTTTTTCCGCTTTCCGTATCAATCCGCGCAAAAAAGTTCGGGATTTCCTCTTCAATCGGGGCTAGGGTCGCTCATTCCTCCGAATTATTTTATTTGCCTGCTATTGCATCTTTCATAAAAGTCCCCCAAGTCAAATTCATTTTACCCGGTTTTTGTTTTTTGGCCGCAGCGATAGCCATTTTGGCGGATTCCTCCACTACCCATTCAAAATTTTCAGCACCCACGGATGTCAATTCTGCATCCGGAGCAGGGTTGCCAAAATCGATGGCGTACGGAATACCATCGCGAACCGCAAATTCAACGGTATTAAAATCATAACCCAAACCTTCACAAAGTTTCAAAGTATAGTCTTTGACCGTAGCCAATAGTTTCTTGTCAGAAGGCGGACCATCTATGACGTAGCGCAAATGGGGTTGGTTTCTTGGTTCGTATTGCATGATTCGAACCGCTTTCCTGCCTAGGCAATATACCCTGAAATATTCCGTAAAAACGATCTCTTCTTGAAGCATCATAACCAGCTGTCCGGTTTCCTGATGTTTTTCCCAAAATTCTTCTTTATTTTCAAGACGGTACACGTTTTTCCAACCACCACCAGCGTAAGGTTTCATGTAAGCGGGGAATTTTATGTAATCAAATATTCCTTCCCAATCCATAGGAAATTTAAGGTTTCTGAATGATTTTTCCGAAGTATCTGTCGGGTGTTGTGCCGAAGGGAGTAAGACGGTATTGGGCAAGGGCACTCCCAACGTATCAGCTAATCCATTATTGAAAAATTTATCATCAGCGCTCCACCAGAAGGGATTATTTATCACGTTGGTTCCCGTTAAAGCCGCATTTTTAAGGTAGGCACGATAAAAGGGAACATCCTGCGAAATACGGTCAATGATGACTGCGTATTCCCCATCTTTATTTTGAACGACTTTGTCAATTGACACCGCTTCTGCAATAATTCCCTTTGTGTTTTTTGAATTTACCCGATCTATAAATGCTTTTGGGAAGGTATCTTCCATTCCAAATAAAATTCCAATTTTTTTCATTTTTTTATTTTTATCTTAATAACATTATTCCGTTTTATTCCCGATCGTATCGACTTTCCCTAAAAAAAATTTATTCTTGACAGATAATGAGGAAACATTTCTTTCCAAACTGGCCAATCGTGATTTTTATCCTGGCGAACATCCAGCCAGTGGTGAATATTTCTTTCGGTCAACACTTTGCTAAGTTTTAGGTTCGATTCATAGCAGATATCCCAATTTGAAGTTCCTAAAACAACATCCATTTTCCATAATTCCGGATCATTCAGTCCATATAAATAATCCTCAGGACTATTGTAGAACACATCATCATTATGAAAACCATCCATAAAACTTTTTATGCTGAATGCGCCACTCATGGAAAACATATGGCTTACGTAACCCGGATGGCGAAAAGCGAAATTGGCGGCATGATATCCTCCAAAACTTGCTCCGGCAAGGACCACTTTACCCGTAGGGGTATTATTTTTCACCTTTTCCACAATTTCGTGGCAAATCATCTTGTCATAGCTGACATGATTTTCTATGCGATGGATTGGGTAAATATTTTTATTGTAGAAACTGTCTTTATCGATACTGTCCGGGCAATAGATTTGTATTAATCCTTGTTCGATATACCATTTTGCTGATTCTATCAAACCCATATCTTTATTCTCGTGGAAGCTTCCCATAGAAGTGGGAAACAAAATCACCGGGTATCCGGAGTGCCCAAACACCAACATTTCGATATCTCTTTTGAGGTTAGGAGAATACCAATTGAAATACTCTTCTTTCATAACATATTTTTAACAATTATAATGAAAAATATCGAATAAACGGAATAGATTAGTAGGTATATTCCGTTTTAAAACTTAAAAACACAAGAATTATTTAATTGTTAGTAAATCGTGATTATTATGGGAATAGGCTATTCGGCACCGCTGTTTTCAAACAATTGTACTTGACTTTTTAATCTTTCGATAAGCATGGTCATCATTCTTTTGTTAAGGCTCGAAGAGTTTTTGATATATATTGAATATTCATCAACTGTGAATAACCCGATTACCATTCCTTTTAACGCATTTCGATATTTAATGTCTTTCTGAATTGAATTCTCTATCGCAACTAATTTTTGCTCCGTTGTCTGAGAATAAAAATCGCTTTTATATTTGGTTATAAAGTTTTTGAAAGACGCAATGAACAAATCATTTTGGAGTTTGAGGATAGGGCGAAGGACTTCGTTCTGGAAGGTTTCATCCGAGGAAGATTGGGAACTGACAGAACCTAATGTTCCGCCACGGAATTCTTTTAAAAATAGATCTCTTTGGCTCATTTTTTTTGTTTAAAATTAAAAAAAAATCAACACAGAAGTGTTATTTTCGCACTATAAAAACAAAAACTATGCGATTTCACACCAGAAAATGGATAAAACCCGAAGATCTTAACCCAAACGGAACCTTATTTGGAGGTCAGTTGTTAGCTTGGATCGATGAAGAGTTGGCACTATACAGCATTATTCAACTAGAAAATTCAAGAGTTGTCACCAAATACATGTCTGAGATCAATTTTAAAAGTTCTGCAAAACAAGGAGATATCATCGAAATTGGTATCGCTGTAGTAAAATTTGGAAAAACATCATTGACGCTTAAATGTGAGGTTCGAAATATGATGACTCGAGAAACTATCATTACAATAGACAGTAGCACAATGGTCAATCTTGGAATTGACGGGAAACCTAAAGCTCATGGAAAAACAGAGGTTGAATACGTAAAAGATCGGATTTAATTCACATTCAATTAGAAAATTGATTTAACACTTCC
>JBLIHD010000026.1:0-11153 GCA_047636335.1 Flavobacterium sp. | reverse complement strand
AAGATGTTCCGATTTATTTTCTCGCGCAAATGAAGTTGCAATCGCTTTGGCGGTCTTTATAATCAGGGCGTTTACGGGGGGTGTAAACAAGCTGCTGTGTACTGTCCTAAATATTTTTAAATCGGATATCATTTGGTCTATATCCCATTCGTTTTCCACTAACCAGTCAAATATAATCTCTATTTGGTGTGCTGAATCGGAGCCAAACTCGTCAAACGTGTTATCGAGAGGCAACCATTCCCTTTGAATTATTTTTTTTAATTGTTTGATCTCTTCCGGTCGGACGATTTTATCCACAGCGGCAACGCTGTAAAACATTTTGCCGAGTTGCTGATAAAAAAGAACCATTGTTTTGTCAGAGGGTTTCATTTTAGTGTTCTTTATTATGAATGGATAATACTTATAAAATAAAGTTACAAAAAAACAATGACAAAAAAAATTTGAATTGACATATTAATAACTATGAATCAGCATGATAACGTTATTTTTTTTTAAAATAAGTGAGTCAAGGGAAACGTTCTGTTAGAGTTGTTTTAAATTGATTTTATCCGAATAACATGCTGGCCACATCTTCAATTTTAGCCACTAATTGGATTTTAATGCCAGTATTTTTCAAGGCAATTTTATTGTATTTGGATACAAAAATGGTCGAGAAGCCTAATTTTTCGGCTTCCTGAATGCGTTGATCCACTCGGTTTACGGGACGGATTTCGCCAGACAGACCGACTTCTCCGGCAAAGCAAAAACCTTTATCCACCGGAATGTCTTCATTGGAAGATAAAATGGCTGCAACTACGGCTAAATCGATGGCAGGATCATCAACACTTATACCTCCTGTTATGTTTAGGAAAACGTCTTTGGCGCCAAGCCTGAAACCGGCCCTTTTTTCCAGAACAGCTAAAATCATGTTTAGTCTTTTGGCGTTGTATCCCGTTGTGCTGCGTTGAGGTGTACCGTAAACCGCGGTACTAACCAATGACTGAATTTCAATCATCAAAGGTCTCATCCCTTCCAGAGTGGATGCAATAGCGGTTCCCGACAGTTCCTCGTCTTTGTGAGAAATCAATATCTCCGAAGGGTTGGAAACTTCGCGTAATCCGCTTCCTAACATTTCATAAATACCTATTTCAGCTGTGGAACCAAAGCGATTTTTAAGGGAACGCAAAATACGGTACACGTGGTTTCTGTCGCCTTCAAATTGTAAAACGGTGTCGACCATGTGTTCCAAAATTTTTGGACCCGCTATGTTTCCGTCTTTGGTAATGTGTCCAATAAGAATCACCGGGATATTAGTTTCTTTGGCAAATTTAATCAGTTCTGCCGTGGTTTCCCGAATTTGGGATATGCTTCCTGCAGTCGATTCGATATAATCAGTATGAAGGGTTTGGATCGAATCTATGATGACAATTTCAGGTTCAATCGCTTCAATTTGTTTGAAGATATTTTGGGTTTTAGTTTCGGTAAGAATGTAGCAGTTGTCGCTGGTAGACGTGATTCTTTCTGCCCTCATTTTTATTTGTTTTTGGCTTTCTTCACCCGAAACATATAAAGTTTTGTACGGCAGTTTTAAGGATATTTGAAGTAAAAGGGTGCTTTTTCCTATTCCCGGTTCCCCTCCCAAAAGGGTAAGGGATCCAGGAACGATACCGCCACCGAGAACTCGATTAAGTTCCGCGTCAGTGGTGTCCATTCGGACTTCCTGGGTCGAATCTATTTCGTTAATTTTTAAAGGCTTTGGGGCTTTGCTTTTAGACGCTGATTCGCTTTTCCAAGCTGTCTTTTCTTCTTTTTGGATAATTTCCTCTGCAATGGTATTCCATTCTTTGCAGGAATTACACTGTCCCTGCCATTTGGCATATTGTGCACCGCAGTTCTGACAAAAAAAGGAGGTTTTTACTTTGGCCATAGGTAGGGTAATTGTTTTGTTTAAAAATGGAATAAAAAAAGACAATAGATATGATGGCTATTGTCTTTCGTTTTGTAGCGTTAAAATTACATTTATTTTTGAACTAATTTTAATTATGCTAAAGAATTGTCTTTTTCATTTGGAAAAATAATCCAAGGTTTGAAGGTTTTTGCTTCTTCAAATTCCAAAGTGGCGTAAGAAATGATAATAATAATATCGTCTTTCTGCACTCTTCTGGCTGCAGGGCCATTAAGCGTTATCTCACCGGAATTTTTCTCTCCTTTTATCGCATAGGTTTCAAAGCGTTCGCCATTATTGATATTCACGATTGAAACTTTTTCCCCTTCAATGATATTTGAAGCTTCCAATAGCGTTTCGTCGATAGTGATACTACCGATATAATTTAGATCGGCTCCAGTAACTTTTACCCGATGAATTTTTGATTTTAGTACTTGAATTTGCATGCTACAAAAGTAAATTAATTTAGTGAAATGGTGTCAATCAATCGAATGTTATTGACAATAACCGCTATAAAAGCGCGATATTTTTTGGTTTTATTTTTTCTTAAACAAGGCAATAGTGTCGTTTCATTGGAAATTTGAAAGTACTCTAATTCAAACGAAGTGTTTTTTTCGAATAGTTTTTCGACCCATTCCGTCACGGATTTGGCGCTATTGGTACTGAACTTTTCTTTTGCGTCATTCAAGGTTTTATAAATTATAGCGCTATCGATTCTTTGTTGCTCTGAGAGGCGTTCATTTCTCGAACTCATGGCAAGACCGTTAGATTCCCTGAAAATGGCACATCCTTTGACGTTCACGTCCAAATTGTTTTTTTGGACCATTTTTTTTACGATTTGCAATTGTTGGAAATCTTTCTCGCCAAAATAAGCATTTGTCGGGGTCACAATTTCAAATAACCTTTTTACGACAGTTCCAACTCCATTAAAATGACCAGGCCTGAACTTTCCTTCCATTTGATTTTCCAATCCGTCAAAATCAAATTCTTGAGACAAGACGCTTCCTTCATATACATCTTCAGCAGACGGGGCATACAAAATTACTTCAGAGCTTAAACCCGATATTTTGGTGATATCGGCTTCCAATGTCCTTGGATATTTTGATAAGTCTTCAGGGTTGTTAAATTGAGTAGGATTCACAAAAATACTAACCACGGTATTGTCGTTCTCGGCCAATGATTGTTGCATCAATGACAAGTGCCCTTGGTGTAATGCGCCCATAGTAGGAACAAAACCAATAGTGGAATTAAGGGTCTTAATAGATTTCAAATGGTCCATCAAAGCTTCTTTTCCATTGAAAATATGCATGGTCGTTTTATTAAAATTAACTGCAAACATAATATATTAGTTAATAACTGCATAAATTTTTGTAATTTTGCGTGGTTTTTATTGCCAATAAATTAAGCAAATTACAATATGAAAGATAAGAGGATATTATACGTATCATCTGAAGTGGTGCCTTATTTGGCTGAAAATGAGGTGTCTTTAATGTCTTACGATGTGCCGAAGATGGTGAATGATCAAGGTGGACAGATCAGAATTTTTATGCCTAGATATGGAAATATAAATGAGAGAAGACACCAGTTACATGAAGTAATTAGACTTTCAGGGATGAATTTGGTAGTAAATGACTTAGATATGCCACTGATCATAAAAGTGGCGTCCATACCTAAAGAAAGGATACAGGTTTACTTTATCGATAACGACGAATATTTCAAAAGGAAAGCGACATTCGCAGATGAAGAAGGGGTGCTATATGCTGATAATGACGAGCGTGCCATTTTCTTTGCGAAGGGAGTTGTGGAAACCGTCAAGAAATTGAACTGGGTTCCCGATATCATACATGTTCACGGTTGGATGGCGGCAATGTTGCCTATTTACTTGAAACATTACTATAAAAATGAGGCTTTATTTTCAGATACTAAGATCGTTACTTCGGTCTACAGTCAATCGTTTGAAGGTGCTTTAGATCCCGAAATGATGAACAAAATAATACTGGACGGAATTCCTTCCGAAGCCATATCCGATTTAAAGACACCTGATTATGAAAGTGTTATAAAAGCTTCTATCAAGCATTCGGATTCGGTTATTATCGCATCAGACAGCTTGTCTCCAAGTTTAACAAAATTTATAGAGTCTTCAGGAAAACCTTTTTTACCTTTCGTGGCTAAAGATGCATTTGCGGAAGCATATAGCAATTTTTACATTAACGAGGTTCTGTAATTTAAACTTTTAATATCTGATATGTACAATAATTCTTTTTTTAAGAAAATTCTAATAGTTGCCTGTGTTGTTTTTTTATATTCCTGTGATAAAGATTATAACTCAATTGGAGATGGTTTGATTGGCGATAACCATTTTGACTTTGCTAAGTACACCTCGAGTGTGTTAGCTTATAATCAAAAAATTGGTCCAATACAATCTAATAGCCTTCTCATAAATTCTTTAGGGATACTTGATAACCCTGCCTTCGGTACTACAACTGCAAGTTTTGCGACTCAGTTGTCATTGAGTTCCGCAAATCCTGTTATAGGGAACAATCCTGTTATCGCAAGCGTAATTTTAACAATCCCGTATTTTAGTACATTAAAATCTACTGACATTAATGGAGATCAGCTGTATGAATTGGATTCTATATATGGCGGAGCCGATGCTAAGATTAAATTAAGCGTGTATGAGTCCGGTTATTTTATGAGAGACCTAGACCCCGCTGGTGGTTTTAAGGAAGCTCAAAAATATTTCACGGATCAAAATGCGGATTTTGATGGGGCTAAATTGGGAACTCGCCTAAATAACGATAGTAATGCTTCGCAAAATGATGCATTTTTCTTTAGTAATGCTGAATTTAAAGAAACGAAGACAACGGATGGCAAGGATGTCGTGACACGTACGGCTCCTGGAATGCGATTGGCTCTTAATTCAAGCTTTTTTAAAACGAAAATAATCGACGGTGTCGCAGCAGGGAAACTGTCTTCAAATGAGGTGTTTAAAGAATATTTTAGAGGCTTGTATTTCAAGGTAGAAAAATCAGGAGGCAATCCAGGTGCATCGGCACAATTAGATTTCAATAAAGGAAAAATCACTATAAATTATAAGGAGGATACTTCGCCTACTGACAATACAAGAATTGACAAGTCGATTGTTCTAAACCTGAATGGAAACGCGGTTAGTTTGCTGGTGCAAAGCAATACAAATACTTCATATGCTAACGCTACCAGTTCAGCCAATATTAACACAACTCTTGGAGATGAGAAGTTATATCTAAAAGGAGGTGAAGGCTCTATGTCGATTCTGGAGCTTTTTGGTCCGGATGCTGATGGTAACGGAGTTGCTGATGAGTTGGAAACCATTAGAAAAAGTGGTTGGTTAATCAATGAGGCCAATCTTATTTTTCATGTTGATGCAAGTTCGATAGGAAGTGCCAATGAGCCAAAACGCATCTACCTGTATGATTTAAAAAACAGCAGACCGATTTTCGACTATGCTGTAGACGTGACTGCGGGTACGAATTCTAAAAACGGGAAAATAGTATTTGGGGGTATTTTAAACAAAGAAGATCCCGCTGACGGGGTTTATAAGATTAGAATTACAAATCAAATCAGAAACCTTATAAAAAACGCTGATTCAACCAATGTCAAATTAGGTGTTGTTGTCACAGAAGACATAAATACGACAGCGTCACACAAATTAAGAACGGCAACCTCTTCAATATCTCAAGCCCCAAAAGCTTCAGTTATGAATCCGTTAGGCACAATTATTTACGGAAGTAAAGCTACTGTCCCGGAAAACAAAAGGTTGAAATTGGAAATTTATTACACTAAACCTAATTAATATAAAAGTATGTGTGGAATTGTTGGATATATAGGCTATAGAGAGGCTTATCCTATTGTTATAAAAGGATTAAAGAGGCTAGAATATAGAGGTTACGATAGTGCCGGAGTGATGATTTATGATGACGAATCTATAAAACTCAGTAAAACAAAGGGTAAAGTTGCAGACCTTGAAGAGAGAGCTTCTAAAGAAATCACGACCAACGGTACCATAGGTATTGGTCATACGCGTTGGGCGACACATGGTGTTCCTAATGACGTGAATTCTCACCCCCACCTTTCTAATTCAGGCGACTTGGTGATAATCCATAATGGTATCATTGAAAATTATGCTCCTTTAAAAGTAGAATTGATTAAAAGAGGCTATGTTTTTCATTCTGATACAGACACTGAAGTACTTGTAAACCTTATCGAAGAAATACAGAAAAAGGAAAAAATAAAGTTAGGGAAAGCAGTTCAATTAGCTCTCAACCAGGTTGTTGGTGCTTATGCAATTGCTGTTTTTGACAAAAAAAATCCCAATGAAATTGTGGCTGCTCGTTTAGGTAGCCCGTTGGCAATTGGTATCGGGGAAGGAGAGTATTTTATCGCTTCAGACGCTTCTCCTTTTATTGAATACACGTCAAATGCCGTCTATCTTGAAGATGGTGAGATGGCAAACATCAGGTTGCACAAAGCGATGAAAGTGCGAAAAATTAAAGATGACTCCTCCGTGGACCCCTATATTCAGGAACTTCAAATGAATCTGGAGCAAATTGAAAAAGGAGGGTATGATCACTTTATGCTGAAAGAAATATACGAGCAGCCTAGCGTTATCAAAGACACTTACAGGGGAAGGCTGCACGCAAACAAAGGTCTTATTCAAATGGCTGGAGTTGAGGATCATTTAGAAAAATTCTTAAATGCGGACAGGATTATTATAGTTGCTTGCGGTACTTCATGGCATGCCGGTCTGGTAGCTGAATATATTTTTGAAGAATTTGCCAGAATTTCGGTTGAAGTCGAATATGCATCTGAATTTAGATATAGAAATCCAATAATCAATAAGAATGATGTCGTTATTGCCATCTCTCAATCTGGTGAAACGGCCGATACGATGGCCGCTATTAAGTTGGCTAAAGAACAAGGCGCTTTCGTTTTTGGTGTTTGTAACGTCGTGGGTTCCTCTATTTCAAGAGAAACGCATGCTGGTGCTTATACACATGCTGGTCCTGAAATTGGAGTTGCTTCCACTAAAGCTTTTACAACACAAATCACGGTATTGACAATGATTGCGCTTCGTTTGGCTAAAGCCAAAGGGACCCTGTCACATTCGGATTTCCACATGTATTTGCAGGAACTAGAATTAATTCCTGAGAAAGTCAGAGAAGCTTTGGAAACCAATGATAAGGCAAAGGAAATTGCTGAAACTTTTAAAGATGCGCCTAATTGTTTGTATTTAGGAAGGGGGTATAATTTCCCAGTTGCTCTTGAAGGGGCTTTAAAGCTAAAAGAGATATCTTATATTCACGCTGAAGGCTATCCTGCAGCAGAGATGAAGCACGGGCCAATTGCTTTGATTGATGAGCAAATGCCAGTTGTCGTTATAGCTCCAAAACAAGGGCATTACGATAAGATAGTAAGTAATATTCAAGAGATTAAGTCAAGAAGCGGAAGAATAATAGCAGTGGTCACTAAAGGCGACACGCAAGTTCGCGAATTGGCCGATTATGTTATTGAAATTCCTGAAACTTCAGATGCTTTATCACCATTAATAACAACAATACCATTGCAACTTTTATCATACCACATAGCTGTCTTGAGAGGCTGTAATGTTGATCAGCCTAGAAATTTGGCGAAGTCAGTTACGGTCGAATAAAGCACTATTGTAATAATATTTAATAAAAAAAGCGAGATTTTTGATCTCGCTTTTTTTATTGGTTAAAAATAAATTAAAACCGTCATTTTTACGATAAACTCAATAATTCCTTAAAATTACTATGTACGCATAGTATAATGTGTTTTTTTAACACATTAATAGAGATAAATACAATAACCATATTGTTGTAATTGTGTTAAAATGTCAATTGTACATTATCGATAATGAATTATTTTTAACGTTTTTTTATTAATATCAAAAATAATTGTATTTTGGTCGTCTAAATCTATAAAATTCAACCAAATGAGAATGTATTTACTTTTTTTGTCATTGTTTTTTTGCAGCATAACTTTTGCTCAAAATTCGATTTCAGGTACTGTTGTTGAAATTAACAACCAGCCTATTTTTGGAGCTAATATTAAAATTATCGGAGGAGCTATGGGAACGGTTACCGATATCGAAGGAAAGTTTACTTTAATTTCGTCAACAAAAGCACCTTATGTGATCGAGATTACAAGTATAGGTTTTGTTTCAAAAAGGGTAAGTATCACATCAAACAATCAAAAAGTTAATGTTATACTTAAAGAGGAACAAAACCTACTTAATGAAATTGTGGTGTCTGCGTCTAGAACTCCGGAAAGAGTTTTGGAATCTCCAGTTACCATTGAAAGAATGGGGATAGCTGATATTAAAAAATCTGCTTCTGCTACTTTTTATGATGGGCTGGAAAATATGAAGGAAGTTCAAATGAATACAAGTAGTTTGTCTTTTAAGTCAATTAATACGCGTGGTTTTGCAACTGTGGCTAATACGCGTTTTATGCAGTTGGTTGATGGAATGGACAACTCTTCCCCATTGTTGAATTTCGTTTTAGGGAATTTGATTGGTATTTCGGAAATAGACGTTCAGAGTGTAGAACTTTTGCCTGGTGCCTCTTCGGCTTTGTACGGAGCTAACGCGTTTAATGGTATATTGTTCATGAACAGTAAAAGTCCGTTTACTAGTCAGGGAATTACCGCTTATGCAAAATTTGGTCAGACAAGTCAAAAAGCGGCAGGATCAAATGACTATGTAGATTATGGAATAAGAATGGCACATGCTTTCAGTCCTAAATTAGCAGCTAAGGCAAATTTTACTTACATGAGAGGTACAGATTGGTATGCGACAAATTATGATGATAAAACTAACGTGGGAAGAGATAGAAGTCATATTAACTATGACGGTATAAATGTTTACGGTGATGAAGTTACCACAAATATAAAAGGGGTAGGGTCGTCGTTAGCGGCTTTAGGTATTATACCTGCTTCAGCTGTGGGTTTGCTTCCTAGCACTAATGTGAGTAGAACGGGATATAATGAAGTGAATTTAACGGATAATAAAGCAAGTAACACTAAAATTGACTTTTCACTACATTATAAGCCTTTTGCAAATGATGTAGAGGTTATCTGGCAAAGTAAATTTGGTTATGGAAATGCGGTGTATCAAGGTGCCAACAGGTATTATTTAAACAACTTTTTTATGCAACAACATAAATTAGAAGTAAAAGGCAAAAACTTTTTTGTTAGAGCATACACCACTGGTGAAGATGGGGGGAAATCATATGATATGCTTTTTACCGGTATTAACATAAATAGAGTGTGGAAAGATGATAAAACTTGGTTTGGACAATATGCCGGTGCATATATAGGGGCTACATTATTGGGTCAGACACCGGAAAATGCGCATATTGCTGCAAGAGCTACCGCGGATACGGGAAGATTAATTCCTGGAACCGCCGCTTTTAATGCCGCTTTTAATAAAGTGACAAATGAGGCAAGTGTATTAAGTGGGTCGAAATTAGTTGATAATTCCAAAATATATCATTCAGATGCCAATTACAACTTTAAAGATCTTATTGAATTTGCTGAAATACAAGTAGGTGGTTCTGTTAGAGAGTACCAATTAAATTCCAGTGGTAGAATTTATACTGATAAGGATGGTCCTATATTCTACAGCGAATATGGAGTTTATACGCAAGTGGCCAAAAAGTTTATGGATGACCGATTGAAATTTACAGGCTCAGTTCGTTACGATAAAGCACAGAATTTTAACGGTAACTACTCGCCAAGAGTCTCTTTAGTCTATTCTGGAGGCGAAAGCAGAAGACATAATTTCAGAGGGTCTTTTCAAACTGGTTTCAGAAACCCAACAACACAAGATCAATATATTGGTTTTAATGTGGGTAGCGCGTTGTTGCTAGGCTCGGCTCCAGACAATTTAACAAGATTTTCTGAGGTGAGAGGTAATGATATTGATGGAAGTGGTACTATCTCTGCTTTTGGTCAAGCCATATTGGGATCAAACACAGTTGTTATGAATGGTTTGAACGCATATAATAATTCCTATACTGCATCATCTGTAGGCCGGTTTTCCGCAACGGGAAATGCGGCTTTATTGAGAAAAACAAATGTTGATTACGTGAAGCCTGAGCAAGTTAAAGCATTTGAGTTGGGATATCGTTCGTTCATAAGGGATGTGTCTATTGATGTTAATGGATATTACAATATCTACAATGACTTCATCGGAAATTTAAATGTGGTGGCACCTTATTATGGTACAACACAAGATGCTCCGAATGCCACTCCAAATCCTGCAAATCCTGGTTTCCAGACCTTAGCTGCATTGCAAGGAGGTGACTTTAGAGTGTATCAATTATACACTAACACTGCCGTAGAGATTCAATCACTAGGTTTTGGTCTTGGTCTTTCTAAAAAAGTATACAGGGATTTTGAAGTGGGAGTTAATTATAACTATGCTGAATTTAAATTTGATCAAGAAAAGGATCCAAGTTTTGAAGCTGGTTTCAATACACCAAAACATAGAGTGAAAGCATCATTTGGAAACGAAAAATTATTCAAAAACTTTGGGTTTAACGTAAGCGGAAGATACAACACTGAATATTTATGGCAATCTACAATGGCAGATGGTATAATCGCTGCTGCTACTGTAATTGATGCTCAAATTAATTATGAATTTCCAAAACTAAAATCAACTTTAAAACTTGGCGCTTCAAATATTGGAGGAAAAGAATATGGTCAAGTCCTAGGGGCCGGTTTGATCGGTCAACAGTATTTTGCATCTTGGACAATCAATCCGTGATATTAAGACAAAAATTTAAAAAAAACATACAACAATGATAAAAAATTTCAAATGGCTACTGCTAGTTTCTTTAAGCTTTGTAGCGTGTAATAATGATGATGAAGTCATGATAGTGTCTAATTCATCAGACGGGTTGCCTTTGACGGCAGGTTCAGCAAATTTCGCCAAATATGTAGCTTTAGGAGATTCCTTTGCAGCAGGTTATAGTGATGGTGCTTTGTTTATTCAAGGTCAAGAAGGTGCTTACACTAATGTTATGGCGCAGCAATTTGCACTAGTTGGAGGAGGTGCTTTTACAACTCCCTTAATGGCAGATAATATAGGTGGGTTTTCTGTGGGGGGAAATCAAATTCCTCAATTTCCTACGCGTTTCTACTTTTTCCCTGGTAGTACAACCGTTGC
>JBLIHD010000025.1:0-11176 GCA_047636335.1 Flavobacterium sp. | reverse complement strand
ATAGTAAAGTTAGGTTTTTTAACACCTGGTCGACGTTAAGCTTTTTGTAACTTTACGTTAATAAAATACAGGTTTTGAGGTTTTTTTTACCACGAAAATACACCGATCTAAATACGAAGGCAAAAAAAAAGCTGCCCATTGTAATGAACAGCTCTAAATGAATTATTTTTTTTTTAATTATATTCCGGCAACAATCTTACCATCTGGGTGAACCGTTAATTTTTTGGTTTTTTTTCCTTTTTTAATTTTGAGATTGTATTGTTTTTTTAAAATATCCCCTTCTTTTTGGGTGTATAAATACTTGTCATTAACAATCTCCCATCCAGGAAATTTTTGGTAGATGGAATAAATAACATCACCGGGAAGTTTTACGTTCTTGTAATTTTCCACAACAGATATTAATTTCCCGTTTTCATTATATGTGGCTGACAAGGAACCTCCTTTTATCTCCATAACGACCAAATAGGTTTCATAACCCTCGTAGTTTGTACCGAGGTCATAAGCTATGAAACTATCTTCGAGTTTTCTCACTTTTGGGTCCGCATTTCTGTCAGGCAAATAGACTGAAAAGTCGTCTCCGGCACTTTTAATGACAACAGCAGGTAAGTTCTCCATACTAATAGTCCCGTTTTTATAAGCCGTATCCTTTTTATCTTGTGAATAAGATATAGTTGTTAATGCTAAAACTAACAAAGCAATTACATAAGTTTTCATAATAGTTGATTTAATTGATTAATAATTTATTGTAGACTTAAATAATTAAGGCATTTTGTTTACTTCCCCTTATTATTATTATTATTTAATCTACATCTTTTTGATAAAACAACAGCTAAGATTTGGGACTTTATAGGTGTTTTTAATTGTATGTAGATAAAGGTATGCTTTTTTTTAATCATTGATAATCAATATGTTGTATAAGTTTTGTTAAAATAAATGATATTAATGCGCATTTATTTAGTAGGAAGGGTTGATTAATTCAGATTAATAAAATAAGGGCACAAAAAAACACCAAATCTTCATTTGATGTTTTTTTGTACTAAAAAATTGATGTTAGTTGAATACTAGTTACCAATCAAAATCTCCAATATCTTTATTGCAGCATCACTGATTTTTGTTCCGGGGCCAAAAACGGCAACGGCCCCCGCGTCAAATAAAAACTGATAATCTTGTGAGGGAATCACTCCGCCCACAACTACCATTATGTCTTCCCTTCCGTAATTTTTCAGTTCCTCAATTACTTGGGGAACCAGTGTTTTGTGGCCTGCCGCCAAGGAGGAAACGCCCAAAATATGCACATCATTTTCAACCGCTTGTTTGGCAGCTTCGGCAGGAGTTTGGAAAAGTGGACCAATGTCCACGTCAAAGCCTACGTCGGCATAACCGGTAGCCACTACTTTTGCCCCGCGATCGTGCCCGTCTTGCCCCATTTTTGCAATCATAATTCTAGGGCGACGCCCTTCCTGCTTGGCAAAGGCATCGGCTAACTGTTTTGCTTTCTCAAAACTTTTGTCGTCTTTTATTTCTTTACTGTACACGCCACTAAAGGATTTAATTTGTGCTTTATACCTTCCGAAAACCGTTTCCAGAGCATCACTAATTTCACCCAAAGTAGTTCGGTTTCTTGCGGCGTCTACGGCCAGCTCCAATAGATTTCCTTTGCCGGTCTGCGCACAAATAATTATTTTTTTGAGCGATTCTTGTACTTTTTCATAGTCTCTTGTCGCCTTGATGTGGTCTAACTGTTCCAGTTGTTGCTTACGCACCATTTGGTTGTCCACATCTAGAATTTGCAAAGGGTCTTCCCGTTCCAGTCTGTATTTGTTGACCCCTACGATTATGTCCTGAGAACTGTCGATACGCGCCTGTTTTCTGGCAGCCGCTTCTTCAATTCTTAGTTTAGGGATTCCGGCGTCGATGGCTTTAGTCATTCCGCCAAGCTCTTCGACTTCTTCGATAAGCTTCCATGCATTTTCTGCAATTTCATGTGTCAAACTTTCCACATAATAGCTTCCCGCCCAAGGATCTACCGTTCTGGTGATTTTGGTTTCTTCCTGCAGATATATTTGCGTGTTTCTTGCGATTCTCGCTGAAAAATCTGTTGGCAATGCTATGGCTTCGTCAAGGGCATTGGTATGCAGGGATTGTGTTCCTCCAAATGCTGCCGCAGTCGCTTCAATACAGGTACGGGCGACATTGTTAAATGGGTCTTGCTCGGTTAAACTCCATCCGCTGGTTTGGCAATGTGTTCTTAAAGTCAATGATTTGTCATCTTTTGGATCAAACTGTTTTACTAATTTGGCCCAGATCATTCTAGCGGCGCGCATTTTGGCGATCTCCATAAAATGGTTCATCCCTATGGCCCAGAAAAAGGAAAGACGCGGGGCGAAATCGTCGATTTTCATACCGGTTGACAAACCAGTTCTTATATATTCCAATCCATCGGCAAGGGTATAGGCCAATTCGATGTCGGCCGTCGCACCCGCTTCCTGCATGTGGTACCCCGATATCGATATGGAATTGAATTTAGGCATTCTTTTGCTGGTATATTCAAATATATCCGCAATGATCCTCATCGAAGGGGCAGGCGGATAGATATATGTGTTGCGCACCATGAATTCCTTAAGGATATCATTTTGTATGGTTCCTGAAAGCTGTTCTGGTTTTACGCCTTGTTCTTCGGCAGCAACGATATAAAAGGCCATTATGGGCAATACTGCACCGTTCATGGTCATGGATACTGACATTTCGTTCAATGGAATCTGGTCAAACAACACTTTCATGTCCTCTACAGAATCGATGGCTACACCTGCTTTCCCAACATCTCCCACCACGCGTTCGTGGTCTGAGTCGTAGCCACGGTGCGTGGGTAAATCGAATGCAATGGACAGGCCTTTTTGCCCCGCGGCAAGATTGCGTCTGTAAAAAGCATTGCTTTCTTCCGCGGTTGAAAATCCTGCATATTGGCGAATCGTCCAGGGGCGGCGGACATACATGGTTGTGTATGGGCCGCGCAAATTGGGCGCAAAACCGGCTGCGAAATCAAGATGTTTGAGATTCTCCACATCTTTTTCTGAATAGGTTTCTTTGAGTTCTATTCCTTCGGCGGTCAAGTAGTTTTCGGCTGCTGGGTTTATACCGTCGCTTTTCGGCTTTTGAGCTTCTAATTGAATATGTTTGAGGTCATTTCTTATCATTTCTGACTCTGATTTACACGATTTGTAACTGATTGCTATGGTTGATTTTTATTCTGAATCAAGACGTTCCTGCTCTATTTTCTCGGCAAGGCGTTTTTCGATAATTGGAGTGATCAAGGTCTTTCGAGGCTTTATTTTTACAAAAGGGAACAACTCTAAATCATGTTTCATTTTGTCGTCTGGGTTGGGGTATTTATTGGTTCCCAACAACACTTCTTTTCCTGAATCAAAAAGTTCCTGTTCCTTGTCCGCACTTTCCTGTATTTTTCTTTTGATGACCCCTTCGTTGAGTTGTTTTAGAAAACCACCTGTAGCCTCGATGTCTTTGAATAAGAGCAATGCTTTTTCGGCTAGTTGACTGGTGAGCGTTTCTATATAATAACTTCCGTCTGCAGGGTTATTCACTTTGTCAAAATAACTTTCGTTTTTAAGAACCAACAGTTGGTTGCGGGCGATTCTATCTGCAAATTCATTGTCCTTGTGATACAATGAATCATAAGGTAAATTAGCAATGGCATCCGCACCACCTATAATCGCCGACATACATTCGGTTGTGGTTCTCAACATGTTTATATTATAATCGTATAGGGTTTTATTTCGTTTTGTGGGGGAAACCAACAGATGGCATTCTAAATTATGGTTGTACTCTTTGGCTATTAAATTAAAAAGTAAGCGGAATGCACGCAACTTGGCAATTTCGAAAAAGTAATTTGTTCCTACCGAAACTTCGAAAACGATCGGTTTATTGATAATTGGCATTCTATTGAAATATTCATTGGCGTGCGCTAGGGCATAGGCGATTTGCTGTACCATATTGGCTCCGGCATTTTGGTATAATCCTGCATCAATGCTGACTATCGAGCTGTCTGGAATCGCAGTGGCCAACAAGTTAAGCGCATCGAAATTATTTTTCTCTTCTGTAGTAAACCAATTGCCCTCTTTGGCTAATTGTCCTATTGGATCCAGATTGTAAAACGCGGTTGCCTTTTTTTGCAAGACTATGACATCAATTTTTTTGACGAAATCGATTGAGATAAAATTAAAGTTGAAATAAATGGCAACATTTTCAAGAGGCAATTTTTCCAGCAGTTTTGCCACGTCAATCGTTTCGTCCGCAATGGTGAAGCGAAGGCTTTCGGCACCACGGGACAATGAATCTAAAGCTCTTTCTACCGATTTCTCAATATCGAAAACAAAAATGTTTTGACAAATTTTGGATTCTGAAGCTTTGGTGGTAACGGTAAAAGATTTAGTGAACTCGTCCTTATGATAAAAAGGCTTTACCTTAATATCTTCAGGGGAAGTCCAAATCAGGGTTTCATTGTAATCCGCACCCTTGAGTTCAAACTGTATTTTTTGTTTCCATTGCTTGGAGCTAACCGGATCGAAATCTTCGAATAAATTAGTGGCCATTTTAATTGTTGTTTTTAATAATTCAAGATTTGGTGTCATTTTCAATGCTGTCACCTTCTAACTCTATAATATAAATATCCTCGTTTTCCTTTTTCATATAGTACTTTTCACGAGCGTATTTTTCTATTTGTTCTGGATTTTTCAGCTGTTTTATTTGTTCTTCGTCTTTCTTTATTTCCTCCATGTAATATTCTTTGTTGTCTTCGAGCTCAGTGACTTGGTTGTCTAAAAAACGATGGTCGAAATAAGAATAGTTGTCTAGGAAAATCATCCAAGCCGAAAAAAACAACAATACCCATATATATTTATTGCTTAGGAATTTAAACCAAGGTTTGTCCTTATGTGGATTTGTCATTTGTTTTTTTTTAGCCCCGATAGAGCCTATATGCCACGTTTTTTAACGTGAATAAAGGGGAAAACGGGAAATAGCTTCTAATTCCTCCTGTTTTCGGAAAGGTATCGTAGAGTTTTATTTAGGTTAAAATTACAAAAAAATTATAGAATTCTTTGATTTATTACTGCTCTAACCACATCTATGGCTACCGTATTGTATTTGTCATTGGGTATGATAATGTCGGCAAATGCTTTTGTAGGTTCAATAAACTGCTGATGCATAGGTTTTAGTGTGTTTTGATAGCGACTCAGGACTTCGTCCATATCGCGTCCACGTTCTGCGATATCTCGTTTTAATCGACGTATCAGTCTTTCATCAGAGTCTGCATGCACATATATTTTCACGTCAAAGAGATCCCTCAGTTCTGGATTGGCCAAAATCAAAATGCCTTCCACAATCATTACTTTTCTGGGGTGGGTCGTAATCGTATCCTCCGTTCTGTTATGGGTTATAAAAGAATATACTGGTTGGTGGATTATTTTTTCTTCCCTAAGTTCTTTGAGATGGGCAACCAATAGTTCAAAATCAATGGCACGAGGGTGATCAAAGTTGATCAGGGCCCGTTCGTCAAAACTCAAGTTGTTACTTTCCCTGTAATAGGAGTCTTGAGAAATGATACCTACTTCTTTTTCAGGAAGTTCATTCATGATTTGATGAACTACGGTTGTTTTTCCGCTGCCTGTTCCGCCTGCAATCCCTATAATGAGCATAAATGGTTGTGTTATTTATTGATGGGCAAAAATAGCGATTTTATTGGGAGTGGATTTTGTTTTTTTTGAAATATTTTAATGATTTGGAGAGTTTTAACTTGGAGTCAATCCAACTGTCGGTAGCAAGTTCTTGCTCGAATCACGTTTTTCTTTTGTCTCTCAAGGAGCGTCCTTCGGTCGCTCTTTCGGGATAGGAAAAATCGTGTTTCAAGCGGCGAAGCTTCTCACTTCCATTTGGGCTAGGCTGCGGGGTCATTTAACTGTGAGAATCCGGTTCGTTTTTATAGGGAATCGTTAATTCCCAAAACAGTTAAAATGGAAAATGGAGCCTTTAGTTGGGCTCCCTTTTCTGAATATGTAAATTGTCACAGTTTATTTATTTTTCTTGGCTCTAATCATCATTTCCATTTGGTCCCAAAGCTCTTCGGGGATGTCTTCGAGCATGTTAAATTCCCCGGCGCCTTTCAGCCATTCACCACCATCGATCACCACGACTTCGCCATTTACATAGGCAGAGAAATCAGACACCAGATAAGCGGCCAGATTGGCCAGTTCCTGGTGGTTTCCCACGCGTTGTACAGGGACTTTTTTAGCCATATCAAATTTTTCGGCAAGATTGCCGGGTAACAATCTATCCCAGGCGCCTTTAGTGGGGAACGGTCCGGGTGCGATCGCATTAGAACGAATGCCGTATTTGGCCCATTCTACGGCAAGACTTCTTGTCATGGCCAGAACTCCCGCTTTGGCGGTGGCGCTTGGCACAACATAGGCAGAACCCGTAAAGGCATAGGTAGTCACGATATTCAAAATAGTGGAAGAGGTTTGTTTGGTGTCAATCCAGTGTTTTCCAAAAGCGAGCGTGCAGTTTTTGGACCCTTTCAAAACGATATCGATTACGGTGTCAAATGCATTGGCCGATAGCCTTTCTGTGGGCGAAATGAAATTTCCTGCAGCATTGTTTAACAACACATCCACTTTTCCAAAAGCTTTCAAAACGTCTTGCATCATATTTTCGACTTCTTCATAATGGCGCACGTCGCACTGAAGAGGCAAGCAGGTACCTCCTGTTTCAGACTCCAGTTCTAAAGCGGTATTTTTTAGTTTGTCCAAGTCCCTAGAGGTAATGGCCACTTTTGCACCCAGTTCCATGAAATACTTGGTCATCGCTTTTCCTAGGCCACTACCACCACCGGTAACAACAATTACTTTTCCTTTTAACGCATCGTCGCGCAACATTTTATCGGTATAACTCATAATGTTTAGTTTTGTTTAAATGTAAATATATAAAATTTGACGGTATGCATAATAAATAAAGTGCTGCTGTGATTAGATACTGCACAATCTTTTGGCAGCTTCCTCTAAAGTTGCGTTATCTTTTGCAAAACAAAAACGGATCAAGTGCAGGTCTTTTTCATCTGCATAAAAAGTTGAAATAGGGATAGCGGCTACACCATGTTCAGAAATTAATCTTTTGCAAAAATCCATGTCATTTTCATTAGAGATACTAGAATAGGAGACTACTTGGAAATAAGTTCCCTCGCAAGCCATAAGTTTAAATCTACTGTTCTTAAGCAGATGGCTGAAATAATCTCTTTTTTCCTGATACATACTGCTTATTTCTTGAACGGAAACGAGGTCCAGATATTCGCTAATGGCAACCTGGGAAAGGCTATTTACGCTAAAAACTAAAAATTGATGCACTTTTTTTATTTCCATCATCAAATGTTGTGGCGCAACGACGTAGCCCACTTTCCAACCTGTTATATGAAATGTTTTTCCGAAAGAGGAAACCATCACACAGCGATTTAGGAGCTTGGCGCGTGTATGTGCCGAAATATGTTTTTCTTCAAACGTGATGTATTCATATACTTCGTCCGAGAGTAAAATTATTTGGGGAAATTTTATCAATATTTTTTCTAAGGTCTCAAAATCCGATTCTGTTAAAATTTTCCCTGTTGGATTATGCGGATTGTTGATGATAATCATTTTAGTCTTCGAGGAGCACCCTTTTTCTATAGTTTCCCAATTAGGAGTGTAATCATTATTAAGGGCAATACGAACAGGCTTAGCGTTACATAAAAGAACGGGCGCTTCGTAGCAATCATAACTAGGGTCTAAGATAATTACTTCCTCATCAGTGTCAACCAAGGCTTGTATCGTCGCGAAAATGGCTTGTGTGGCTCCGGCTGTTACTAGTATTTCCGTGTCTGGATGCAGGATTCTGCCATAAGAATTCTGGACTAAAAGAGCGATTTTTGATAGAAGAGGAGGATAACCCGCCATAGGAAGGTATTGATGTACGTCTTTTTTTGCTAGTTTGGCAACAATATTTGTCAGTCTTTCGTCAACAGGGAAATTAGGGAATCCTTGCGAGAGATTGATGGCTTTGTATTCGTTCGCCATCTTGGACATTATTGTAAAGATACTGGTACCAATATTTGGAAGCTTAGACATACTTTTCTTTTTAGTGATTTAAAAGTAGTCAAATTGTTCGGGTTTGTAAAGTGTTATTTTTAGATTTATTTCTTCGAAAGATTTTAAAATCAAAATGATAAATAAGCCAAATTTTTTATTCAAAAAATAAAGCACTCCAATTGAAGTGCTTTATCTGGTAATTGAGTGGTAAAATTTTAGTTTTTAGCATTGGGCATGTCGGAACTTCCCATATCCCTGATGCACATGTATTTTCCGTCCATTTTTTCAAATAGACTGATGAAGTTTCCAGTTCTCATTTTGGTGTTTGTGGAATCTACGACTGCATAGTCGCCAATTTCGACAACTTGATTTCCGTCATTTGAAATATGAACTTCTTTTGCCTCGAAAGATATTTTTGCTCCTTTTGGGAATGTCGCTAAATCTTCTTTTATCGATGCATGAATCGCTGCCCTGCCTTCTGCAGGTTTTTCGCCGTTAGAAAAACTGACGGCGTCGTCCGCATAATACATTAGGTCATCCGCATTTCTTGCGTTATAGGCGACCGCAAAGGCGTCTTCCATCGCTTGAATTTCAGTTTTAATGGCGTCTTTGTCTACAGTGGTGGCCATAGGGGCATCTTTTTTTTCATTACAGGCGATCAGCAAAGACATAATAACCAGAACAAACCCTCCCTTTAAAATCTTTTTTTCCATAATTAAATTTTTTAAAATTTATAATTGTGATTTTTTTTTTCAGATAAGGGTATTTAAATTTAATTATAAAATATTGATTAAGAATGATTAAAAGTATTTTTTTTTAAAATGGGCTTTATCTGCCTTCGAATTTATGAATGTTTTTTAACCGAACAATAAGTATTTTTTATATGGAAGATTGCCAAAACAATAAGACGGGAGTTTAAAAAAAAACCTGACTATTATAAAACGTATACGTTTTTGTAATAGTCAGGTTTGGAAATTTTGGGTATATTTTTCGTTCTCTGTTTAGGCGATATTATTTTTTATTTATTCCGTAATCGGAATTACGTCCGTTATAATATGCCTCCATAAAGGCAGCTTTTGATTCTTTCCAGTTGTAAACACTTTCCACGATGAATATGACAACTATAGTTAATAGTACTCCCATAAAGATTTTTTTTATTATGTTCATTATCTTTAAGCTTTATTACTTTTTGGTAATTGTAGAGTCAGGGACGAGTTGTATCCTCTCATAAAAGCATCTTTTGATTCTTTCCAGATATAGATACATTCAATTGCCAGAAAGGCTATCATACCCAGAACAAATACTCTAACGTCTTTTTTTGGTTATTTTCATCTTGATTAGTTTAAAGCTTTAATTGTAGGCAAGCTATGAAAATATTCCAATTGTAATATAAAAATTACATTTTATGGATTATAAAAATGGTTGGACGTTTATGTAAATCAATAGTTTCTTTTTTCCAGGCCATGATTTTCTTAGTTTTGATATACTCTGTTGGTAAGGTGATATCAGTAGCTATGCATAAATGCGTTTCGGGATGCAAGGTTTGCAACAAATCTTCCAATAATTTATTGTTGCGGTAGGGCGTTTCAATAAAAATTTGGGATTGATTTTGTTCGAAAGATGTTTTTTCAAGGTTCTTGAAGCTTGCTCTTTTTTCGTCTTTTTCAATGGGTAAATAACCATGAAACGTAAAACTTTGTCCGTTCATTCCCGAAGCCATCATAGCCAATAGGATTGAGGACGGCCCCACTAAAGGCACCACTTGGATTCCTTTTTCATGTGCCAGTTTCACGATAACCGCACCAGGATCAGCTACCCCGGGACAACCAGCTTCACTCATTAATCCCATGTTTTTACCTTCCAATAAAGGTTTTATGAAATCAAGGTGTTCTTTTACGTCGGTACGTTTGTTTAAAGTATACAGAACCAATTCGGATTGTTTTTTTTCGGGGTTAACCTCCTTGATTGACTTCCGGGCTGTTTTGTCATTCTCAACAATGTAATGATCAATAAAATCAATAGTTCTTTTTACTGTTTGCGGTAGAACATCCATAGGATCGCAATCACCCATAGTTGTTGGGATTAGGTATAGTTTTCCTAATGAGGTATTTAGTTTCATTGAAATCGATTTATGTTTTGTGATCTAATTTAGAAATACAAAGAAATGCATTAATAAAGAAATAGATAAGTATTTAGAGTTGAAGAAATCAGCCGATAAATTACAGGTGAGTCTCTTTTAATTTGTCCGCTATAATGTCACAAACTTCATCTAGCATGTTGTAAACGATGTTAAATCCATTTGGCATACCAAAATAAGGATCGGGAACATCTACATTTTCATTTGGGTACAATTCATTCAAAATAATTTGGACTTTGTTTTTTTGCTCAGAAGTCTCCGCTAATTCGATTACATCGTCATAATTGGATTTGTCCATGACGTATATGTAATCGTAAGTTTTAAAATCATTAATACTGAATTGTCTGCCTTTCTGTTTTGAAATGTCAAGCTTGTTTTTTTCTGCAATAGATATGGAACGTGCGTCAGGTGCATGACCAATGTGCCATGAACCGGTTCCCGCAGAATCTACGGTGAATTTGTCCTTGGGAAGTTTGGACGCCATTATGGCTTCCGCCAATGGTGATCGACAAATATTCCCCAAACAAACCATTAAAATTTTTATGGACATGATGCTTTTATAGCGTTAATTTTTTGTGGATATCTTCCACGAATTTTTTAAATTGCTTGTCGGTGGCGACTAAGTTGTCCACTGTTTTACAAGCGTGCAAAACGGTAGCGTGATCGCGGTCACCAATCTGAGAACCGATATTCGCCAAAGACGCTTTCGTGAATTTTTTCGCGAAAAACATAGCCAATTGTCTTGCTTGGACTACATGTCGTTTTCTAGTTTTTGATTGCAATATCTCAAGATCCAATTGGAAATAATCGGAAACTGTTTTTTGGATGTAATCGATAGAAATTTCTCGCTTTACATTTTTAACAAATTTTTCAACGACACTTTTCGCCAATTCAATGGTAACTTCTTTTTTGT
>JBLIHD010000024.1:0-11233 GCA_047636335.1 Flavobacterium sp. | reverse complement strand
GACATGTGGGAAGCCCCACTAATTTCATTACATGATAATCCGGTATGTCGTCACCCATATAAAGGACTTGCTCAGGATTGATACTATACAACTCCGTATATTCTTTAAAAGTTTCCACTTTATCGGGAGTTCCCAAATGAATATCAGTAATACCCAAGTTTCTCAATCGTACGCGAACCCCTTCGTTACTGCCCCCGGAAATGATACATACATTATATCCGCTTTCTACCGCTGCTTTCATTGCATAACCGTCACGAATATTCATTGTTCTCAGAATTTCACCTTCGGTGGTTACAAATACGGAACTATCAGTGAGTACGCCGTCCACGTCAAAAATAAAAGTGGTGATGTTATTCATTAATTCTTTATAGCTTTTTGCCATTATCTTGGATTGATTGTGTTAGTGTTTTATAAATGTTTGCTTGATTGGTATTGGTCAAAAATAATTGATGGGCTTCAATTGTTTGTTTGTCATTGCGTTTTGCCGGTCCTGTTTGGGCATCTTCCGGGGAAAGTGTAATTATTTTTTGAGCTGTTTCTAGAATCAAAGGTTTTAAAATATCGAAAGGAACCTGATGTTCCTTGCAAATTTCATTTCCTACAAGGTATAAATGATTGGTGAAATTATTCACGAAAACTGCAGCCACGTGCAAGGCTTTCCTTTGTTTGGAGTTAATGGCAAAAACTTTTTCGGAAATTGATTTGGCTACTTTTTCTAATAATCGAAAATCGGTGCTGTTTTCACCTTCTAAACAAATGGGGATATTATTAAAGTCGACTTCCTTTCTTTTAGTAAAGGTCTGAAGAGGATAAAAAACTCCTTTTCGGTTGTTGTTATTCAAACAATCCAATGCAGCACTGCCCGAGGTGTGGACAACCAACCTGTTTTTAAAGGGTAATTGATCGGAAACGCTGGCAATAGCATCGTCAGAAACGGCAATGATGTAAAGATCCGCATCTAAAACACCGCTAAAATCAGTTACAATCTTGTCGGAATCGAGTAGGTGTAGCAATGCCCCTTTTTTCCTAGAAAAAACCTGCACTAATTCAATAGCAGTTCCTGCAGTTTGGGATTTTTGGAAAGCGACAATCAAATGTTGCGCGACATTTCCAGAGCCTATAATAATTACTTTAACCATTTGACAAAATTAATAAAAAAAGTGAAGTGGTAACTATAAGTGAAAGGATTGATTTTGAAAAATAAGCCAATGAAATTATGATGCTATTTGGTCAGTAAAATGGCTTAATTTCTGATTAAATTAACAATTGTAAAAATATAGAAGTCAACATTTTTAAGTACTTTTGTGGCAGTTTTAAAAAACGTAATTACTTACAAATGAATAAAAAATATTTCTCCTTTTTATTTTCTACACGATTAATGGCCATTCTTTTCCTTTCTTATGCAATAGCAATGGGTGTAGGAACTTTTATCGAAAGCAAATACAATACAGATACAGCTCGAATTTTAGTCTATAACGCATGGTGGTTTGAGGCTATTCACGTGTTTTTTATGATTAATTTTATCGGAAATATAAAAAGATATCAGTTGTGGAAAAAAGAAAAATGGGCTACTTTATTACTTCATATGTCTTTTATTTTAATTCTTTTGGGTGCATTTGTAACCCGGTACATTAGTTATGAAGGAATGATGCCAATACGCGAAGGAGCTGCCGAAAATCAGTTTTATTCTGACAAAACTTTTCTTACTGTATTTATTGATGGAGAGTATAAGGGAGAAATGAAACGTAGGGTTTTTGAGAAAAAACTACTACTTTCTCCAGCAACCAATAATGATTTTTCTATCTCTGATAAATTTGCCGATACTCCTTTTGAAGTGGTATACGAGAATTTTATCATGGGAGCAAAGGAGTATGTAAAAGCAGATGACAAAGGTGTTTTGTACTTAAAATTGGTAGAAGCTGGTGACGGAGGTCGTGAGGAACATTTTCTTAAAGAAGGAGAAGTACAAAATATTCACAATGTTTTATATGCTTTAAACAAACCAACCGAAGGAGCTATAAATATAAACACAACTGGAACTGAATACACTATCAATACACCTTTTGAAGGTAATTTTATGCGAATGGCTGATAAATTACAAGGAAAGGTTACTAAAGATGTCGTGCAACCCTTAATGATGCGTTCGCTTTATACTATTGGTGAAAAACGATTTGTGTTTCCTGAACCAGCAGTGAAAGGTGTAATAGCTTATGAATCAAATAACGATTTTAAAGCTAAAAGTCATGAAGATGCACTAGTATTAAAAGTTAAGGCAGATGGAAAAGAAAAAGAAGTGACTGTTGTGGGGTCCAAAGGAAAAGTGGGTCAGTATGAAACAGTAACAATAGGAGCAATAGACTATACTTTTTTCTATGGTAGTAAAGCCTATGTTCTACCTTTCAAAATCAAATTGAACGATTTTATAGCTACAAAGTATCCAGGAACGGAAAAAAGTTACTCTTCTTTTGAAAGTAAAGTTACTGTTCAAGATAGCAGTGAAAATTTTGATGCTAGAATATTTATGAATAATGTATTAGATTATCAAGGATATCGTTTCTTTCAATCTTCTTTTGATCCAGATGAAAAAGGGACCGTGCTGTCTGTAAGTCATGATTTTTGGGGCACAGCAATTACCTATGCGGGGTATTTCATGCTTTTCTTTGCCATGATGAGTATTATGTTCACTAAGCATTCTCGTTTTGCAGATTTACAGCGTAAATTGGAAGTGGTAAAAAATAAAAAATCAAAACTGATCACCGTTTTTGTTTTGTTACTGAGTTTTAATGGTTTCGCACAAACTCACAATCATGATCATGATGCCGATGGGAACCATGAGGACCATGTGGAAAACGGGAACCACTCGCGGGTAGCTCCTAACGAGAAACAAATAGATTCCCTTCTCAATAAATTCAAAGTTACTGAAGCGCATGCCGCGAAATTTGGACGATTAGTGATTCAAGATGCTGGTGGAAGAATGAAGCCAATCAATACTTTTTCTTCTGAATTATTAAGGAAGGTAAGCCACTCTAATGATTACAAGGGTATGAATTCCGATCAGGTATTTCTCTCAATGTCCCAATATTCACAATTATGGATTGAAGTTCCCTTAATTTATATCAAAAGTGGAAATGATAGTATTCGCAAGATAATAGGTGTTGACGCGAAAGCTAAAACAGCTCCCTTCATTGCTTTTTTTGATGGAAAAGGGAATTATAAATTATCTCCTTATTTGGATGCTGCTTACAAAGCTGCAAATCCCAACCAGTTTGAAAAGGATTTTATAGAAACGGATAAGAAAGTAAACCTTATGGAATCGGCATTAAGCGGAAGAATATTGAAGATTTTTCCAATTCCGAATGATGCTAATAATAAATGGGTTTCTTTTTTAGAGCTAGGAGAGGCAGGGTTGAAAGGAATGGACTCCACTTACACAAAAAGTGTATTGCCCTTGTATTTTGGTTCTTTAAATAATGCTTCGAAATCGAATGATTATAAAAATGCAGATGACTTAGTAGAAAGTATTCATGGTTTTCAAAAGAAGTTCGGGAGTAAAGTAATTCCTACTGAAAGAAAAATTACGATGGAGATATTGTATAACAAATACGATATACTTCAAAAACTACCTTACGCTTATCTTCTAGCAGCAATTTTGATGTTGTTTTTTACAATACTTCAAATTTTCAAAGAAAATAAGCTAGTGCGTGTTCTTGTAAACAGCATGCACGTGGTAATTGTGGTTCTATTCACCTTGCATACAATCACTTTAGCTGCACGTTGGTTTATTTCGGGTCATGCACCTTGGAGTGATGCCTATGAAGCTATTGTCTATGTAGCATGGGCTACCATGTTCTTTGGTCTGACTTTCGATTATAAATCTAAATTGACGGTGGCTTCCGCCGCATTTGTATCAGCGATGATTTTATCGGCTGCATACATGAACTGGATTGACCCGGAAATAGCTAATTTACAGCCTGTACTAAACTCGTATTGGTTGATGATTCATGTGGCGGTTATCGTGGCAAGTTACGGACCATTCGCCTTAGGTATGATATTAGGCTTTGTTTCCTTATTGTTAATATTTTTTACTAACGAAAAGAACAAGGCAAAAATGGACTTAAATATCCAAGAGATAACGTATATAAATGAATTGGCTTTAACCGTTGGGTTAATCATGCTTACTATTGGGAACTTTCTGGGGGGACAATGGGCCAATGAAAGTTGGGGACGTTACTGGGGGTGGGATCCAAAAGAAACTTGGGCATTAATTAGTATCATGGTCTATGCATTTGTGATACATGCTCGATTTGTCCCTTCGTTAAGAGGGAAATGGACGTATAACCTGATGAGTATGTTTGCTTTTGTGTCCATCTTGTTCACTTATTATGGAGTAAACTTTCACTTGGTTGGATTGCACTCGTATGCCAGTGGAGAAGCACATTCTTTAGATTGGATTTGGTATTCACTGGGGACAATAACATTTATAGGGGCGATCACTTACCCAAAATATAAGAAGTATTACAAAAAATAGATCATAATTTTATTTCAATATTAAGAAAGGTCCAATTTAATAGTTGGACCTTTCTTTGCATGATATGTTTAGTGCTCAAATAATGGGATAAAATTAATTTTTTTCACTGGATCAACCAGCTTTTATAATTTCTTTGACAGTAGCTTCATAGTTCCGTATACTTTTTGCTTTTTTTATATTTTTTGCCACTTTATGCGGGTTTGAGAATGTAGCTGAAAAGTAGTCCCATAAATGGTGCATTTTTAAAAGGATGTGCGTCGAGCCAGATAAAGATTCGGAGTATCCTTCATATAAGGTGTCGTGAAAAGCATTGAATAGTTCCATTTTGTTAGTGGGATATTCAAGCGAATCATTTTTAATCATGCTAGGCAAAAAAGGATCGGCTATTAAGCCTCTTCCTATCATCCAGTGGTCTATCGTAGGGAATCGCGCTTGCATTTCCTTGAATTTAGCCACAGTAGTAATATCGCCATTGTAATAGAGTTTCAATTTGGTGTTGTCAACACAAGCCTGAAAGGCATCTAAGTGAACGCCTCCTTTGTACAATTGTTTTCCAATGCGTGCATGAATAGCAACATTCTTTATTGGATATTTTTCTAAGATGGGAAAAACATCTAGAATTTCCTCTGTAGTATCATATCCCAAACGCATTTTCATCGAAACTAGGATGTCAGATTCGTTATGAACTTTATGTAGAATCTGGTTTATTTTTTCCGTATTGCTTATTAACCCTGAGCCCATTCCGCACTTTGTTACCATAGGATATGGACAACCTAAATTCCAATTCAATTCCTTATACCCGAGTTCTTGAACATACTTTGCCACAAACAGAAACTCATTGGCATCATTAGTAATTATTTGAGGAATCACCTCTAGTTCTGAATTATTCTCTGGAAGCAAATCGCGTTGATAAGAGGTTTTAATGATCATTTTTCCGTTTAAACGGATGTACGGGGCGTAGTAAGTGTCAATTCCTCCAAAGATCTTGTTCTGTGCATTTCTAAAACGGAAGTCGGTAAATCCTTGTAAGGGAGAGGAGAGTAAGGTGTAGTTCATGAAATATATAAAAGTACAAATATAATATACTTTAGGCCGTTATGGTTTACCAGGTGAAATTATGTTTCATTAAGTCCTGTTGAGCAGCTGTTTTTCTGATGATAAAAGGATCGATATTTATATAAAAAAAAAACAGACTCTCTAATGAAAGTCTGTTTTTGATATGATTGGGTTTGTAAATTTGTGCTGTCAGTATAAAAAATTATACTTTTCCTAAAGTATACAATTGCTCCATTGTAGGACTTAGACTTCCGCCAGCGGGTTCCAATGTAATTCCAAAGGCTTCCGCATCTCCTGTTTTATCCACAGCAAATATTTTTGATTTATTGGTTGTAAAGTCAGACAATAAACCAATACTCGTAGGTGTGAGTTGGGGTTGTAATTTTAAGGACCAAATTTGATACACCATTCCTTTTGGAGGTTCTGGTAATCCGGCAGCATCAATATAAACCACTTCAGTTTCCTTATTCCAATATACTTTGGCATAAGATTCTGGAGCAACAGCTTGTCCGCCAAGCGCCACGACGGTATTTTTAGCGTCTCTTACGATCGCTAAACTGGTTTCGCTTGCTTTATTTTTAAGCTGCAGTTGGTTCAGCTCTTGTTCGATTTTTACCTTTTCAGTTGTTGCATTGACAATCTGATTGTTTGTTTGCTCCAACTGATTGTATTGGAAACCAATACCAACTAACAATAGGATTGCAGCTGCCCAGCCTATGTATTGTGCCCA
This sequence comes from Flavobacterium sp., assembly GCA_047636335.1. Taxonomy (GTDB): domain Bacteria; phylum Bacteroidota; class Bacteroidia; order Flavobacteriales; family Flavobacteriaceae; genus Flavobacterium. Next base: position 4,919 of record JBLIHD010000024.1, on the reverse strand, counting down.
ATTTCTTGTAGGCTCCATTTCTATCACCTTAGTCGGATTGAGCTCGAGTCTGGATTTAATTTTCTCGTAAATTTCCACCGAATGAAAGGGTGCAAAACTAGAGGATAAAGACACGATTGCTTTTTCGATGGCAATTATCTCGACGTTTATCTCAGGGTTATTTTTTGCCATAGTGGCAACTTCCTCACTTTCGGTTTCACTGAGTAAACCATAAACGTATAGTTCTAAAATACCTGATTCTATATATTCTTTGTTTTCCATTATACTTTCAAATAATTTCGTAGATCATTAATACAATTTCTATTATGCGTTTTTACGGTTCCTAAAGGAATTTCCAACTCGTCCGAAGCTTCTTGTTGGGTATAGCCTTTAAAAAACAATAAATCTATAATCTGGATGCATTTTGGTTTCAATCTTTTTACAAATTCTTGAATCCCTATTGTATCCATTTTATTGACCAGTTTGTTACTGTCGTCTAGTAGATGTACGAAATTATCTGAGGAAAGGTTTTTTTGACTGTTGTTAAAGTTTTTAGAACGCAGCTTATCGATAGAGGTATTGCGAGCGATATTTAATATCCAGGTATAGAAACGTCCTTTACTATCATTATAGGAGTCAATGTTTTTCCAGATTTTTACAAATACGTCTTGAAGCACATCTTCTGCTTCTTCTCTATTTCTCACTAGAACGTTAATCACTGAAAATAGACTTTTTGAATACATATCATATAGATGTGTAAATGCTCTTTCGTCTTTCTTATAAATTAATACTAATAATTCGTCTTGGGTCATATTGGTTTAGTTTTCAAAAGCAAATCTAGACAAACTTATTTACAATTGAATTAATTTATTTTAAATCGGCTCTCAAAAGGATAGAGTTTTTAAATAATTACATTTTTATTAATACATTAAAACGCTGTATATAAGTTAGTTGTTAAAAATGTTAACTTTTTTTTAATTTTTTTAAAACCATATCGAAGACAATCCCGTAAATGCTTGTATAACCTTTTAAATAATAACAAAATGAAAAAAACAAAAATGGTATTAGGTCTTTCGTTAATTGCGATTTCAGGCTTAATCTTAGTAGCAGCGGATCACGTAGATGCTCCATCAGTAACAGGTAATGCAGCAGACATTACAGACTTGTACACTTTTCAAGGACAAGAAACTAATAATTTAGTTTTTGCAGTTAACACTCAAGGGTTTTTAAGTCCTACTGCAACCGGTGCAGCAGCATTTAATGAAAATGTGATGATTGAAATTAACATTGACAATACAGGTGACAATGTGGAAGACTTAGTTATTCAGGCAATTAAAAAGGGAGATAAGATGTACTTCTTTGGACCGTACGCTCCTGGAACAACTGGAACATCTAGTACAATTAAAACTAGTGCGGCTTCAGGAAGTGTTGCTATTTCTAAATATGGCGAAGCAGCGGTAACGTCTACGCAAAACGGAATGAAGTTTTTCGCTGGACCTAGAGACGATCCATTCTTTTTTGACTTAGGTCAATTTCGAGCAATTCTTGGAGGAACAGCTACAGCATTTAAAAATCCAGGTGTGGATACTTTTGCAGGTTCAAATGTATTATCAGTTGTGGTTGAAGTTCCAAAAGCAATGTTAGGTACAGCAAGTACTTTGAATGTATGGGCAGAAACTAAGAAAAAACAATAATTAATTATTCTTTATTAAACTTTAAAATTACGAAACGATAAGTTCACGAATTCCAACAAAAATTAAATAAAAATATCATGAGTAAATCAAATAAATTCAAAATAATCGCTATTGCCGTAGTTTGCGCAATAGGTGCAGTAAGCTGTAATAATGACGACAATAACGGAGATGCAATGGTAAGTGCCGACTTTTCAGGAACTTTTGTACAACAAGATCAAATGGCTAGACCAGCGATAAACACTGTTTTTATCGCTCCGGGACAACCTAAAGACGATTTTAATGCGGCTATACCTTCTGCAATGGGAGCGAAATACCAACCTATTTTTCAGTCTAGACTATTGGCTTTAAATTCTGGATATACAACGAACGCTTTAGGTTTGACAGCAGCACAATTTACAGGAGTATTGGCAACTGACGTTTTAAATGTGAAAACTTCTGGAAAAACAACTTTTTTCGATGGAACTAATGTTTTAACAGGTAGAGCTTTGGCTGATGATGTAATTGACGTTGAGTTAACCTTAATCTTCGGTGGACCAACAGGTGGTTCTAATGCTGGTCTTACTTCAGATCACGTGGATGCTAATGACAAAGCGTTTACCACTTCTTTTCCTTACTTGGCAGCAGCCTGGTAATAAATATATAAAAACAGAGCTCCGTCAAAATTAGTGAGCTCTGTTTTTTTTTCTAACAACAAACAAAACAACAACAAACTAAAAATATAGATTATGAAACCTTATAAACTTATCCCCGCCCTGGTTTTTACAATCCTTTTTATTTTCGCTTGCGATACGAATAATAAGAACCAAATTACAAATACATCCGATTATAATAAATACTTGCACGTTGATGGAAATGAATCATTGGATTTTGCAAATAAGGAAATTGATTTTTGGCAAAAAAAATACGATGCAGCTCCTAATCAAAAAAGTTATTTGGGTATAATAGCATCTAAGTATGCCACTCTTTTTGAATATACTGGTGACATTAAAAATTTATATAAAACAGAAGATTTACTGACCCAATCGAATGAAGCTGATAAGTATTCTAGAGTGTCGACCATTCGTACATTAGGAAGGAATTATATTGCACAACACAGGTTCAAGGAAGCTTTAGTTTTAGCTAATAAAGCTTTGGCTATTGGCGAAGGACGCAAAGAAACTCAAAAATTACTATTTGATGTCCAAATGGAATTGGGGAATTTTGGTGAGGCAGAGAGTAATTTGAATGCCCTAAAAGATATGAACGATTATGATTATCTAATCCGTTTAGCAAAATGGAATGATCATAAAGGAGATTTGAAAACTGCCATAAATTTTATGGAAAAAGCGAGGGATATAGCCGAAAAAGAAGATAATAAAACATTGAAAATATGGTCTTATTCAAATCTAGGTGATTTTTACGGTCACGCTGGAATGATACAAGAATCATACGACAGTTACTTAAAAACATTAGCGATAGATCCTAATTACTCCTATGCTTTAAAAGGAATTGCATGGATTGTTTTTTCTCACGAGAGAAATACAAAGGAGGCGAAAAGAATTGTGGAAGCTATCGAGGTTACGCACAACACACCAGATTTCTTTTTGTTGAAATCTCAAATCGCCCAATTTGAGGGTGATAAAAAAGAGTCGGATAAAAATGAAAACGCCTATTTCAATATGCTTAAAGCAAACAATTATGGTGCGATGTATAATAAATACAACACATTAATTTATGCAGATGAAAAAGCAAATGCGTCAAAAGCACTTGAAATTGCAAAAGTTGAAGTGGACCACAGACCCACTCCAGATTCTTATGATTTATTAGCTTGGTCTTATTTGAATATTGGGCAAAAGGATAAAGCATTGGAAATTGCTAAAAAATATGTGGTAGGTAAATCATTTGAACCAAAGGTACAATACCACTTAGCGATGATTTATAAGTCCAATAATGAGATTCAAAAAGTGGCAGCTATCAAGGAAGAATTGCTTTCCAGCATCTATGAAATGGGACCAAATTTTGAGAAAAGGGTAAATCAATTATAATATAAAGATGAGGTGTCTTTTAACTTTCCTACTTTCTATTATTGGATTAGTATCTCACAGTCAAGTTCAAAAAGGAATTGTCGTAGATGAATTTGGGAATGCAATTGAGAACGCCTACATCGTAAATATCAATTCGGAAGCACATGCGCATACGAATGACTTAGGAATGTTCAGCATTGATAAATCGGTAATGGGAAATGTTTTGAAGGTAAGCGCTTTGGGGTATAAAAAAGTAAATTACACGATTTCTAGCTCCGAAAATAGAATTGTGTTGGAGGATGATATTTTTAGACTGGATGAAATTGTCATTCAACAGCAGCTTTCGGCGCTGAATGTCATTTCAAAAATAGATTTGCAAACTACTCCCGTAAATTCCTCCCAAGAAATCTTAAGGAAAGTTCCTGGGCTATTTATAGGACAACATGCCGGTGGAGGGAAAGCAGAGCAAATATTTCTAAGAGGGTTTGATATAGATCACGGCACAGACATTACCATTTCTGTAGACGGAATGCCTGTAAATATGGTATCTCATGCTCATGGGCAAGGCTATGCCGATTTGCATTTCGTGATTCCTGAAACAGTAGAAAAAATAGATTTTGGAAAAGGCACGTATTATGCGGACAAGGGGGATTTTGCAACCGCAGGATACGTTGCCTTCCAAACTAAAGAAAAATTAGATGAAAGCAGCATCAGTGTTGAAGCTGGCCAATTCAATACCTTGAGAACGGTAGGTTTATTTAACCTATTGGGAAAAAAGAAAAAACAAAGCGCCTATATAGCTACAGAATATATTCTAACAGACGGTCCGTTTGATTCCCCTCAAAATTTTAATAGGGTCAATCTGTTAGGGAAATATTCTGCTATGCTGGAAGACAGCAGTAAGTTTTCAATATCTGCCTCTCGTTTTGCCAGTAAGTGGGATGCTTCTGGTCAAATACCACAGCGATTGGTGGATAATGGAACTATTTCTAGATTCGGTGCTGTTGATAATACAGAAGGAGGAAATACCTCAAGAACAAATATAAATGCTACAATAAGCAAACCAATCGATGAAAACACGTTCTTGAAAGCGAATGCTTTTTATTCGAATTATGAATTTGAATTGTATTCTAACTTTACTTTTTTTTTAGAAGACCCCATCAATGGTGATCAGATCAGACAAAAAGAGGAGAGAAGTATCTATGGTATGAATGCGGAACTAAATAAGAAGATGAAAACTGAT
>JBLIHD010000023.1:0-11265 GCA_047636335.1 Flavobacterium sp. | reverse complement strand
TTGAAGAAGATATGGTCCTTACCGTGGAACCCGGAATTTACATCCCCGATGGTAGCGATTGCGATAAAAAATGGTGGGGAATTGCCGTGCGAATTGAAGATGACATTTTGATAACTGCCAATGGCCCAGTCAATCTATCGGCAGAAGCACCTAGAAAGTCCTATGAAATAGAAGCGCTGATGGCAGAGAAAAGCGTTTTTGATAATTTTACGTTGCCAAAATTGGATTAGCCATTTCTTAATCGTTTGGGCAAAATCAAGGTTTATGACGATCCTAAAAGAAAAAGCTCCGAACCCTGATGGATTCGGAGCTTTTTGTTGCACTCTATTTTTCATTCAGATCACAATACCAAAAGCCGTAATCAAACGCATCGGAGGCGCTGGTATCGCAAGCTGTATCGGAGGATTCTTCTTTTTCCGGTCTTTCATATTTTCGGTAAACCACTTCGCCAATTTCAAAAGCGATTGGTTCTGAGAAAATGGGGCCGTCAAAAGTGAAGGTGTGAAACTCCCCGTATTCGCCACACACATCGACATTTTCAGGCAGGTCATTGATGAAATCCTGGTCAATCACCCTGCCGACGAAGCTTTTTTCGAGAAACCGCTCGTTGACGCAAACTACAATCGTTTTAAAGCCCAAAGCGATGAATTCCTGCATCAATTGCTTTGTTGGAACTTTCCATAGCGGGAAAACACCCTCGAAGCCTATTTCGGCTAATTTGTCTTCCCGATACTTGCGCAAATCTTCCAGGAAGATATCGCCGAAAACGGAATGCGTTATGCCCTGCTCCTTCAGCTGGCCCAATGTTTTATTCATCACGTCCTCATAAACTTTCATAGTGGGCATTTCTGGAATCTGCATAATCTGTAGCGGCAGTCCGATGCTTTTTGCTTGTTGCTGCAACAATTCCAACCTGACGCCGTGCATCGAGATGCGTTGAAACTCTTGGTTGACACTCGTCAGTAAGCAGCTGATTTCAAACTTGGGATCTTGTAAAATTTTATATAAGGCCAAAGCGGAATCTTTTCCGCTGCTCCAGTTAAACAGGGCTTTCTTTTTCAATGTGATTTTGTTGTGATTTTCTGGAAGTAAACTTACTAAATATGTTCTGTTTGTATATGAAACCTTTGTAACTTTGTATTCTTGACCTCATATTGTATCGAATAATGAAATATCTGTTACTGTTTATTAGCTCATTTGCGTTCGCACAACAAACCCAATCAGTAGATTTCAAATCGGTTCATGGCCAACTGATAATTAATCCAGCCGAAAAATCAGTTTCAGGTTCGGTTAGCTATTGGTTTGAGGTATTGAAACCCACAGATACGATTAAGATTGACGCGCAAAGTATGGAGTTTTCTGCGGTAGAGTTGAACGATAAAACGTTGCAATTCAGCAATGACGGCAAGCAACTTTTGTTGATCTATCCTTTTAAAAAGGGTAATTATAATATTAGTTTTAATTATGTGGCAAAACCGAAGCAGACAATGTACTTCGTTGGCTCAGAGGAAAAAGATAATTTACAAATTTGGACCCAGGGACAAGGAAAATACACTAGTAACTGGTTTCCTAGTTTTGATAACGTGAATGAAAAGCTCGTTTTTAATATAAGTATAGCTTTTAACTCTAATTATCAAGTGATTTCAAATGGAGTTTTGAAAGAAAAGGGGGTGGTTGGTCAAGTTGCCCAGTGGGATTTTGTTATGGAAAAACCGATGAGTTCTTATTTGCTCATGGTTGCCATAGGAAAATTTGACAAGCACAGCCAAGTATCAAAAAGCGGAATCCCTCTAGAATTGTATTTGGAAAATAAAGACGTCGCTAAATTTGAACCTACCTACCGCTATTCGTCAGAAATATTTGATTTTTTGGAAAACGAAATAGGAGTGAAGTACCCTTGGGAAGTATACAAACAAATTCCGGTGCGGGATTTCTTGTATGCGGGAATGGAAAACACCTCGGCAACGTTATTTTCCAGTCGCTATATAGTAGATTCGACAGGTTTTGAGGACCGCAATTACACTAATGTCAATGCGCACGAATTGGCACACCAATGGTTTGGGAATCTAATCACCGCAGAGAGCGGAAAACACCATTGGCTACAGGAAGGTTTTGCGACTTATTATGCACTGTTGGCTGAACGTGATCTCTATGGTGATGATTATTTCTATACCAAAATGTACCAATCGGCACAACAGATAAAGTACGCTTCAAGAACTGATTCGATTCCAATTTTGAATGCCAAAGCGAGCTCGTTAAGCTTTTATCAAAAAGGAGCTTGGGCGCTTTTTGCCTTGCACGAGGCAATAGGGGATGTTGCGTTTAAAAAAGCGGTACGGAGTTATTTGAAAAAGTATGCGTTTCAAAACGTGACAACAAATAATTTCTTTGATGAAATCAAAAAAGTGTCGGATTACGACCTAGAGAAATTTAGTAATGTATGGCTTGAGTCAAATAAGTTTAATAATAACACTGCCAGGGAGTTACTAAATAAAAATAAAATGATTCGGTTGTTGCTTGATGTAGAGAAAGTGAATAAAAAACCGTTGACTGAAAAAGAAGTGTTCCTAGAAAAAACAATGCGGTCAGACGCTTATTACGCGGTTAAAGAAATCATTATTAGCCAATTGAAAAACGAAGATTTTGAGGCCAAGAAACAGTTATTGCATTTGGCCTTGGCAACAAAAGACGTACAGGTTCGTCAGGGGGTCGCTAACGCATTGCCCAACATTCCCGAAAAATTCAGGGAAGAATATGAGACACTTTTGGACGATAAATCTTACCAAACGCAGGAAGTCGCTTTGTATAATTTGTGGAATAATTTTCCCGAATTCAGGGTTAAATATTTGGATGAATCGAAAAACTGGATTGGGTATAATGATTATAACCTAAGAACATTGTGGTTGTCACTGGCTTTGTCAACTCCCGAATATCCAACAGATAAAACTGCCTTAATCTGGGAACTAATCAATTATTCATCCGTCAATTATGAGGCTATCACAAGACAAAATGCTTTGACAAAACTTATTGTTTTTCAGTTAACAAACGACACCGTTTTGCAAAATCTGGTAAATGCCACAACGCATCATATGTGGCAGTTTTCTAAATTTGGGAGGGACAACATTCGGACCTTGGTGAAAAATCCCGAAATGAGGGCTTCATTTGAACGAATTTTACCTAACTTGAATGAGAATGAGCAATTTCAATTGAGAAGATTAATTTTTTAATCATTTTAAGGACTTAATTGATATCATTTATTATTTCAATAATAAACCATATGAAAGCATTAGTTATTTCTGGGGGTGGAAGTAAAGGGGCCTTTGCCGGAGGTGTTGCGCAATATCTTTTAGAAAAAGAAGGGGGTAAATATGATATGTTCATTGGAACTTCAACCGGAAGTTTGCTGATTTCGCATTTGGCTTTAAATAAAACAGAAAAAATAAAACAGATTTTCACTTCCGTAAGTCAGACCAGTATTTTTAATAGGCGCCCTTTTCATGTTAAAGAAAAAGAGGGCGAAAAAGTTATTTCCATCAACCATTTGAATGTTTTGATCAATCTCATTAGAGGCAGTAAGACCTTTGGGGAAAGCTTTAATTTAAGAAAATTAATTAGAAAAACCCTCACTCTTTCGGAGTTCCAAGAGTTAAAAACAAGTAGCAAAGATGTAATTATCACGGTGTCTAATTTGAGTACGAATGAAGTGGAGTATAAATCAATCAGAGATTTTGACTATTCCGAGTTTTGCGATTGGATTTGGATTTCCTGCAACTACCTCCCCTTCATGAGTCTGGTTAACAAAAACGGTTGTGATTATGGCGATGGAGGCTTTACTAATTTAGTTCCAATTAGAGAAGCCATAAAGAGGGGGGCGACAGAAGTTGATGTCATTATTTTGCATACTGAAACCCGAATCAGTAAAAAAACAAATAGCGGAAATCCATTTTCATTATTGGTGAATCTATTTGGCACCGTTTTGGAACAGGTCAAAAAAAAGGATATCGCCATTGGAATATTGGCTGCAAAGCATAAGAAAGTAACCATAAATCTATTTTACACACCGACACATTTGACTGATAATGCACTGTATTTCAATCAAAAAGAAATGAAAAAATGGTGGCAGGAAGGGTACGAATATGGAGTCGCCAAAAGTGAGATTTTAGGTAAATTGAAATGATTCTTACCACAATTGACCGACTTCGGTTTTGATAAAGGCCAATGCCGCACTACTGGGAGACGGTTTTTCCAATAAATCACTTATTATAATCTGGCGCAGACTGTTTGCATCGGTAACTTTTTCATTTCTTGCAGCCAAACGAACCATTTGGATGGTAGCATTTTTGGCCGTAACAATAATCGACCAGCATTCATCTGAGATGTATATCTGCTGTGTCATATTGTGCTCAAACTCCTGCTCAATTTGGGCAATCACAAAATTTTGATATTCGTTTTTGTCTTCGGAATGTGGGGTGATTCTAACTAATAATTGTGAGGGGTTGATGCGTTCCATGAACAAAGTCATCCTTTCGTATGCTTGTAATCGCAGTGGTAATGTTGCCGCTTGATTGTCTTTTTGAAGCAACCATCGTCTCGTATTTTGCTGGTCTTTGAAGTGGGAATCGAATAAAAAGTAAGCAACGGCACCCGTTATCAGCGAAGGAAGCGTATAGGCTATTATTTCTGTTATAGTGGTTGAATCCATTATGATATAAATTTTGATTAGCAAAAATATACTTTTTGATGACAAATCTGCTTCAATTGTATTGTAATAAATAAAGGTAGTAGTATTTTTACAAATTATATTTGGTAATGCAGCTTATTTTTGGGCATATCAGTTTTTAATTTTTATTTTAGATACTCAATGGAGTCGTATATCATTATTTTACTTTGTTTAGCCGCTTTTGCCGCTGGATTTATTGACGCTATAGTTGGCGGTGGCGGACTAATCCAAACACCGGCCGGACTAATTTTACTACCTAATTTGCCTGTTTCAACCGTTATTGGCACCCTAAAAATCCCGGCCTTCAGCGGAACATCCTTTGCTGCCTATCAATACCTTAAAAAAGTAACGATGAACTGGAAGCTGCTGTTTGTCATGATGCTATTGGCTTTGCCTTCCGCTTTTTTAGGTTCCACTTTACTGACCTATATGAGCAACGATTTTATGAAACCGTTATTGCTTTTTATTCTTTCTCTTTTGGCGATCTATACCTATGCGAAGAAAAACTTTGGACAGCATCTAGAAAGAGATATTTCTGAAAGGACTCAAATTTTAAATGCTGTCGGCATCAGTTTTATTGTTGGTTTTTATGACGGTTTTATAGGACCGGGCACCGGAAGTTTTTTGGTTGTTGCTTTCATAGCTTTGATGGGCTTTGATTTTTTGCATGCTTCTGCTAATGCCAAAATGGTGAATCTGGCGACTAACTTTGGTTCGATATGCCTGTTTGTGATAAAAGGTAAAATCATTTGGGCAATCGCTCTGCCTATGGCCGCCAGCAATGCAATGGGGGGATGGTTGGGCGCCAAATTAGCCATAAACAAAGGAAATGGTTTTATTCGAATTTTCTTTTTGGTAGTTGTGGTGGGAACCTTGCTTCGATTTGCCTACGACGTCTTTTTTATATGATCTAGCCTATACTCCAAAGTATCAGTCCCGAACCCAGTAAAGCGAAAATACTGCTATAAGGCACGCCATGCAGCGTTTTAGGTCTGTCGTATTTATTTACTGCAGACGTAAAGTGCCAGATACTAATTTTCATTGGTTTTTCTGATGCCTTGTGGCTTTAAAACTTTAGGAGTTCCAACTTTATTAACTCTTAAATTCTTATTTTTGCACAAATAGAAAATTCACATGCAAAAATACATTGCCCAACTTAACGAAGCACAACGCGAACCCGTATTACAGAAAGACGGGCCAATGATAATTATAGCTGGTGCTGGTTCAGGAAAAACACGTGTTTTGACCATCCGGATTGCCTATTTAATGAACTTGGGAGTGGATGCTTTCAATATCTTGTCGCTTACTTTTACCAATAAGGCAGCGCGTGAAATGAAAAAGCGTATTTCGGATATAGTGGGCTCCAGTGAGGCGAAAAACCTTTGGATGGGAACTTTCCATTCCGTTTTTGCCAGAATCCTGCGTTCCGAAGCGTCTCTTTTGGGATATCCTTCTAATTTCACCATTTATGATTCCCAGGATTCCCTTCGCGCTATTTCTGGAATTATCAAAGAAATGCAGTTGGACAGGGACGTCTACAAGCCAAAACAGGTATTAAGCAGAATTTCGAACTTTAAAAATAGTTTGATTACCGTAAAAGCTTATTTCAACGATCTCGATTTGCAGGAAGCGGATGCGATGGCCAAAAAGCCGCGTATGGGCGAACTGTACCAAAAATATGTGGAAAAATGTTTCAAGTCGGGAGCGATGGATTTTGACGATTTATTGTTGAAAACCAATGAATTGCTGACCCGTTTCCCTGAAGTGTTAGCAAAATACCAAAACCGTTTTCGTTATATTTTGGTGGATGAGTACCAGGATACCAATCACTCGCAATATTTGATCGTTAGGGCCCTGTCTGATAAGTTCCAGAACATTTGCGTCGTGGGGGATGATGCCCAAAGTATATATGCCTTTCGTGGTGCAAATATCAACAATATCCTGAATTTCCAGAAGGATTATGAAGGCGTGAAAACCTTTAGGCTAGAACAAAATTACCGCTCAACAAAAAACATCGTCGAAGCGGCCAACACCATCATAGATAAAAACAAAACTAAACTAGATAAAATAGTTTGGACTGCGAATGATTTTGGTCCAAAGATAAAAGTGCATCGTAGCATGACCGATGCCGAAGAAGGGCGTTTTGTCGCTGGCACCATTTTCGAACAAAAGATGCGAAACCAAATGAACAACGGTGATTTTGCAATTTTATACCGGACCAACGCACAATCACGTTCGATGGAAGATGCGTTGAGAAAGCGTGACATTCCGTATCGAATTTATGGTGGTTTGTCCTTTTATCAAAGGAAAGAAATTAAGGATGTGCTGTGTTATTTAAGACTGGTGATCAATCCAAAAGATGAGGAAGCATTGATGAGGGTAATTAATTATCCTGCTCGAGGCATCGGTAATACCACTATAGAAAAATTATTAGTTGCCGCTAATCATTACAAGCGTTCTATCTTTGAGGTAATGCAAAATATAGACAAAATTGATCTGAAATTGAATTCAGGAACCAAACAAAAACTCTTAGATTTTGTTACGATGATTCAGAGTTTTCAGGTTATAAACGAAAACCAAGATGCTTTTTATATAACGGATCACGTTTCTAAGAAAACGGGATTGGTACAAGAATTAAAAAAAGATGCTACTCCGGAGGGAATGGCTAAAGTGCAAAATATTGAAGAGTTATTAAACGGAATCAAGGATTTTACCGAAGGACAAAAAGAAATTGACGGAGCGAGTGGTGCCTTATCAGAGTTTATGGAAGATGTGGCGTTGGCAACGGATTTAGACAAAGACACGAGCGATGAAGATCGCGTGGCTTTGATGACGATTCACCTGGCCAAAGGTCTTGAGTTTCCGCACGTTTTTGTGGTGGGTATGGAAGAGGACTTGTTTCCTAGCGCCATGAGTATGAGTACGAGAAGCGAATTAGAGGAAGAGCGTCGATTGTTTTATGTGGCCTTGACGCGCGCCGAGCAGCAGGCTTATTTGACTTATGCTCAATCTCGTTATCGCTGGGGTAAATTGACGGATAGCGAACCTTCTCGTTTTATAGAGGAAATTGATCCTCAGTACCTAGAATACCTTACCGCTGTCGAAAATAACTACCGCTATAAACCGATGATTGATAGCGATATTTTTGGTGACGTTGAAAAATCAAAATTGCGCCTGGCAAAGCCGGCGAATGGAACGCCACCTGCACACAATAGTAACGGTCAACCCAAATTGGATGTAAGCGTCCGTAAATTGAAACCCATGTCCGATAAAGCCCCATCAGTGAGCGCTAATCTGTTTGACAATAAACTGGTCACTGGAAATGTAGTGATGCATGAACGCTTCGGCAGAGGACAAGTGCTAAACATTGAAGGAGGAGGGGCCGATAAAAAAGCGGAAATCAAATTTGAAGTTGGCGGAATCAAAAAATTACTGTTGCGTTTTGCAAAGTTGGATATTATCGGATAAAATTTGTTTCTATTTTAGGTTTAAAGTTGCCTTTTAGAAGGACTTTAAGCTTTAAATATTTAACTTTAAACTAAAAAAAATGGCTCAATTTATTAAAATATACCCGGACAAACCCAATGAGGCGGCTATTGCAAAGGTCGTAAAGGTTTTGAAAGATGGTGGTCTAATTATTTATCCTACAGATACCGTTTACGGATTGGGATGTGATATTACGAATACTAAAGCTTTGGAACGTATTGCCAGGATAAAAGGAATAAAGCTGGATAAAGCCAATTTTTCTTTTGTTTGTTACGATTTAAGCAATTTGTCCGATTATGTTAAGCAGATTGATACAGCCACTTTTAAAATCCTTAAAAGAGCATTGCCGGGGCCTTACACTTTTATTTTGCCGGGAAACAACAGTTTGCCTAAAGAATTCAAGAAAAAGACGACGGTGGGAATACGTATACCGGACAACTCCATTGCATTAGAGATTGTACGCCAACTAGGAAACCCAATCGTTTCGACTTCAATACATGATGAGGATGACGTGATTGAATACACTACTGATCCGGAGCTCATTTTTGAAAAATGGCAAAATCTTGTCGATATGGTTATAGATGGCGGTTACGGGGATAATGTTGGTTCTACTATCATAGATTTATCAGGTGATGAACCAGAAGTTATAAGGGAGGGAAAAGGAAGCTTGGACATTATGTAGTAAAAAGTTTATAAATTCTAGTGGATTATTCATATTAAAAATTGTAGGTTGTTGCTACTACTTAAATAATCTAATTTTAGAAATATGAAAAATTTAATTCTTCCATTTCTTTTAACTCTGGCTTTTAATTCATTTTAGTTGTGAGCTTTATGGTATATCAAACTGAATACATTTCAAGTTTCAATATCGATAAGGAGCTAAAAATATATCTAAAGCCTGCAGGAATTGTTCTTAAAGAGGTAGTAGTCCTGAAAGATAAATTTACAAGAAGGCAGAAATTACAGTTGTTTAGAGAACAGTTTCCAGGCTTAACGACCAGCGGAAAGTCATCGAAAATTAAAAATGAAGAGGATATCTCTTTTAAATACGATAAAACAAACTATACGTTAAAAGCATATTCAGATAGACCTTTGATTATCCTAAATCCTTTTTTAGGTTATAAAATAGAATACGATTTAGTAAGTTTTGAAGTTAAATTTAGTAGATACAAAGTGGACTCTAACTATGTTGTCACAAGCTACTATAAAGGCTTTAGTTTTGTTGAAGAAATTGGTAATTCAAAAGAAATAGTATTAGCTAGAGAAAAAGCATTTCGTGGTTCTGAAATTAATTTTTTTAGAAATTTAAAAAATAATGTTTTAGGAAAAGATAAGTTTTTATTAATGGCAAACAATAATCGGATTGCCGTCGAGATATTTTTTAAAATAGATGAGGACAGAGGTAGCGCTAAAATCGAAGTGATATCACAACAAAACAATCCTAAAAATTTAGAGGAAATCGCATCTTTAGATGTAGTATATAATAAAAACGAGTATTCAAATATTACTTTTGAAACAAAAGACTTTAATATTTATAAATATGAAAATTATTCTAATATCAAGAATATTGTCTTAACTGGAAAGTTTGCAGAAAACCGAATGGGAGATATGTTGCCACTGAACTATAATATGGAATAAGTATATTATAGAAATTATAAATACAAAGTGTTAGAAAGAGTTTATAGTTTGGAGGAGCTTATGACCAATTTGTTTAAAACTGAATGAATATTTAGTTTTATTTACATGTAGCAGGCTATTCTTAATCAATATTTAATTGGTTAAAGAAAAAGTTAAGGATGCATAAAAGCAGGACAATTGACTGGCTTTTTCTTTTTAGAATATTTCAAAGAAGCACATTCAAAGGAAAAAATATTTTCCATAAAAAAACGTCTCGAATATCGAGACGTTTTTATTTATATTAAAATGAAATTAAAAACTATTGCTTTTGTTTTTTCATTTCTTTTTCAATCATATCGTAGAATTGATCGATTTTAGGTAATACAACAATACGAGTTCTTCTATTACGAGCTCTGTTTTCAGCTGTATCGTTGTCAACTAAGGGCACATAAGAACTTCTTCCGGCTGCAATTAATTGTGCTGGATTAACATTCAATTCGTCTGTTAATACCCTGATGATAGAAGTAGAACGTTTCACACTTAAATCCCAGTTGTCAAGTAAAACACCATTTCCAGTTAAGGGAATATTGTCAGTATGGCCTTCAACCATACATTCAAAATCAGGTTTGTCATTAACTACTTTTGCGACTTTCGCTAAAACTCCTTTTGCTCTGTCAGATACAACATAGCTTCCAGTTTTAAATAATAATTTGTCAGAAATTGAGATGAATACTACTCCTTTTTCAACATTGATTTCAATATCTGGATCGTTTATTCCTACTGATCTTTTCAAACTACTTACTAAAGCAAGTGTAACACTGTCTTTCTTAGTTAATGCATCTTGCATTCGGGTAATTTTTAAATCTTTTTCTTTCATCGATTCTAAAGCTTTTTCTATGTTATCTGCTCCTTTAGCAGTCAATATAGTCATGTCTTTAGAACTGCTGATAAGAGACTGGTTATAGTCTTTTAAACCCGATACAGTAGCTGTAAGCCCCGCTTTTTCTTCTAAACAGGAGTTCAGTTTTACTGTACAAGTATTCAGTAAATCTTGGGTTTCCTTATTTCTGGCTTCTAAATCAGTATATTTCTTTTTAGAAACACAAGAGGTCAAAAGGACTAAGACCGATAATGCAGTTACAATTTTTTTCATAGATTTTTTTTGTTAGGTTCAATTGCGAAGTTAGTTTTTAATGATTAAATATTTGATATAAATTATTAATAAAATTATTTTACAAATACCTTGCCACCATTGAGGTAATACTTACAAACGATACTTTTGACCTTATAGTATGTTTTTAGCTGAATACTTTTTCTCTTTTTGTAAGTTGTTGAATATAAACTGTAAAAAGAACCGTGTGCTTTTAGAACAGCTACAAAATGAGAAAAATTTCCTTTAAAAATAAATTGAATTCCCGCTATTCCGTCCAGTAGCATACGGC
>JBLIHD010000022.1:0-11356 GCA_047636335.1 Flavobacterium sp. | reverse complement strand
TCGCTACAGACATCTCTGGCACTGACATAATGCTTTATGGCGACATGGATAAATGGAATAGATTTGCAAACACCATTGAATTAAGAATGTTAGTAAGAATGTCCAACAACACAGGTGCAGTAGCGGCATATAGAGATGCAAGATTAACCGCTCTTTCAACTAAAAACTTCCTTACGACAGATGTTTCAATCAACCCTGGATATTCTGATAGTAATGATGGTGCACTGAATCCTTTCTATGCTACTTTTGGATATGACGCAGCGCTAACCGCAACTGCAAACCGAACATTTATTTGCCCATCAGGACACGTTTATAAGTCTATGATTGTATCTTCAAACTATTCCACTACAGGTACACCAGAAATAATCGCTGGATCAGGAATTTTCTATCCAAATGTAACAGACCCTAGGTTTACTAGAATTTTTACAAATGGAGCCTCACAATCTTACAGAAGAGCTGTTACCCAAGGAAGTACTGTTTGCGATGTATTTCCTACAACTGGAGTAATTGGTCTTCCCGGAAGAATAGGAACTGGTAACTTCAATCCTTATAACTTGATAACTACATCAACTTTCCCTGGCACATCAGCAGCCAATGGCTACGTAATGTCACTAGCTGAAACAAAATTTATACTTGCAGAAGCCGCTTTACGTTATCCAGCTTTTGGTAGCGCTAAAACTTATTTTGATGAGGGTGTAGCTGCATCTTTTGCTTACTTTGGTTCAACAATTGGAACTTATTTAACAACTATAAACGCTACTAAGCCTAACTTTGGTTTTAATATTGCAAATACATTTTCTCAAAATTTACATGCCATTATGTATCAGAAGTGGGCTTCACAAATTGGAGTAAACGGTATCGAAAGTTACATAGATTATAACAGGACAGGATACCCATTAACTCCATTGGCATTGAACGCTACTAAAACTAGAAAACCGAGAAGATTAATCTATCCAATTTCTGAGTATGTCGCAAATTCAGCGAATGTGCCAAATTTAACTGAAGACCAAATCTTTGCAGACACAGACCCTTCATTCCCTTTCTGGCAGTTGGGTAACCCAGCTTTAGGAAATTAAATTTAGTTATATAAGGCTTATAATGATATCCTTTGTTTTCGCTAGTAAGCGATCTCAATACAGCAAGAAGAGACAAATTAAGATATCCATCATAAGGTACCACCATAATGTGTCTATTAGCGCAGCTGAATTATTCAGCGTAAACGCTTAAAGTCTATATTAATTACAATAATAGTGAAATAGATTTATGCTTATATTTCTCACATAAACTATCACTACTGTTTTTATTTTGAATTTAGTATTAAAACCATCAGCTTCCACTGATGGTTTTTTTTTTACTTTCCGATGCGCATCACTACCTCCAAAGTAATTCCATATTGAAATTTAGAAAGCACAATATCTAAATGACGTTAGTTTCTCAGTTGCGAGCATTCGGATTAAAAACGCTTCCCCCGCCTCTAAAAAAAGTCAAAAAATACAAGACAAATTTGACAAGTCAGCCTAGCCACTATAGCGGGTATAGACTACCTTCCTACAAGCCTTCTGTTTACAACACCTTACCTTTAACAACGGGAGAGACTACATAAAAAAGGAATCAAGATTTCGATCCCTTCTTTTCATTGATAACAATATGATAATCAACCTGAAAACTCGACGTATAATAGCTTGGCTGTGGCTCAGACTGTTCCATTTCCTCTTCAACTACAGGAGGCAAATTCACAAAATTACCGTTTTCGTCAAAGCGCTGCATAAATTTATCTTCCAAAGGATCAAAGTCGGGCTTTTCCCAGTCGTATTTGACTACCATCTTATACTCCGGTGTTTTGTACATAAAAGAAAGAATAAGTCCCGTCAGCAATCCGGCCAAATGCCCTTCCCAGGAAATAGTGTCGTCCACTTTTGGAAAAACATACCACAACATACCGCCATATAACATAATCACGGTTAACGACAGGGCGACCAATCGGTAATATTTCGTCATCAGACCTTTAAAGAAAATAAAACTTACCAAAACATAGATTAAACCACTGGCCCCTATATGGTAGCTTTCTCTTCCAATGCCCCAGGTTATCAAACCAGAAAACAAAATGCCCAACACTATTATAAAGAAAGATTGTTTCGAATAGAAAAACTGTAATGCAGCCAACAATGCCAACAAAGGAATCGAGTTGTTATAAAGATGGTTAATATCAGAATGTATAAATGGGCTTAAGATGATTCCTTGCAATCCCGAAGCGGTTCTGGGCAAAATCCCATTAGTTACGAAATCAAAACCAAATCGGATTTCTAACCAATAAATAAACCACAAGAACAACACAAAAAAGAGTGGCAGACCGACAACGGAATTGGTGAATTTAAAATGTTTGTCCATTATTTTAGGTTTTTAATTTTTGTTACCTCATTTGCTTCTGATCAAGCTAACGCAAAAATTTATCCATATGCAATTTAATGCTATTTTGTCAGTTCCAGTAATTAGTTGTTATAAAAAAAAGTTGGCCCGGATAGAAGTTAAAATACTTTTTACTTCATTTTTTTTTACAAATTAAATAAAAGGAATGTAACGGATAGCTAGCATTGGCTCCAAAAAAAATCTAGATTCAAAACTAGAACGCATAAAATAGAGTAATTTTGCACCTACAAACTGAATTTAGGAAGAGGAACAACGAATATGAAACTGAGACCCAAAAAAACAAATGGAAGCACCTTTAGCAGAACGAATACGCCCACAAAAACTGGAAGACTACATAAGTCAAGACCATCTTATAGGACCTAAAGGCTCATTGACCCAACAAATCGCCAAAGGGATCATCCCTTCATTGATATTGTGGGGACCGCCGGGAACTGGGAAAACGACTTTGGCACAAATTATAGCCCAAGAATCCAAACGCCCGTTTTATATTTTGAGCGCCATCAACTCCGGAGTGAAGGACATCCGTGACGTAATTGAAAAAGCAAAACAAAGCGGGGGCCTTTTTACTACCAAAAATCCAATTCTGTTTATTGACGAAATCCATCGCTTCAGCAAATCGCAACAAGATTCATTACTAGCAGCGGTAGAAAAAGGATGGATCACACTAATTGGCGCTACCACCGAAAACCCCAGTTTTGAAGTAATTCCCGCTTTACTATCCCGTTGTCAAGTTTACATCCTGAATGCCTTCACAAAAGAGGACCTGGAATCCCTTTTGCAACGCGCTTTGAAAACAGATTCTTTTTTAGCCACTAAAAATATTGAATTAAGGGAAACAGAGGCGCTGTTACGTCTATCTGGCGGCGACGGACGCAAGTTGTTGAACATCTTTGAACTAGTCGTAAATGCCTCTGCTGAAGACGAAATTGTCATCACCAATGATCGAGTTTTTGAACTTGTGCAACAAAACACAGTTTTGTACGACAAAAGTGGTGAGCAACATTATGATATCGTTTCGGCATTCATAAAATCGATCCGGGGAAGCGACCCAAATGGAGCAGTATACTGGTTAGCCAGAATGATTGAAGGTGGTGAAGACGTAAAATTCATTGCCCGACGGTTGCTTATCCTCTCGAGCGAAGACATCGGGAACGCTAACCCAACCGCTTTCATAATGGCCAACAACACTTTTCAGGCCGTTAGCACAATTGGCTATCCCGAAAGCAGAATCCTACTGAGCCAATGCGCCATCTATTTGGCAACGTCGCCTAAAAGTAACGCTTCCTATATGGCTATCGGGACTGCCCAACAATTAGTGAAACAAACCGGTGATTTGTCCGTACCCATACATTTACGCAATGCACCCACGAAGTTGATGAAAGAATTGGGTTATGGTGACGAGTACAAATATTCACATGACTACGCCAACAATTTTGCAGAGCAGGAATTTCTTCCTCATGAGTTAAGCAACAAAGCGATATATATTCCGGGGAATAATTCCCGTGAGAACAGCACCAGAGAATTTTTGAAAAACCGCTGGAAAGACAAATACGGTTATTAGTAAACAAAAAGGGGTTAAAAACACGTTTCCAACTCGTGTTTTTAAACCCTTTTCAACATCTTTTCATCTGAAAAATAAGCCAAGAACCTAAAACTTGACTTCTATTTTCTCTGAAATTAATTTGTCATTTTGGTAGTACTCAAAAAACCACTGGTCGCCCTTTGCAATCAGTACCCCCTGCCTATTTCCTTTTACCGCGATATAGCAGTCTTTTATTGACGTCTTATACACGATCATCACTACACTTGGCGTACTGTCCACTAATTGGAAACCATTAACTGTTGGTTGAGCATAAAGAAGCTTAGCATTCGTGTTTGCTAAACCGACCAATTCATCTGAATTCGCATTAAGCGCAGGAGCAACTAACTCTTCAGTCACAGCTTCAGCTTTTGCACTAGTAACTAAACTTACTTTATTCTCTCCCGTATATTTATAATTCAAGGCATAAACAGAGGCAAATGCTTTATCCAACGCCTCTTTATAAGATAGTTCGTAGTCTTTTTCTTTACTGACTCCTGTTTCAGATTGAAAAATAATTTTGCCATAACAGTCTTTAAAAACAATGTACAATTTAGTCGTTAAAAAAGATTTTTGATTTATAACATCAAAATTCAGCAAGCTACATCTTTCCATATTTTCATTTGAAAATGGTTCGTTATCGTAGTAAGCCTCAAACCCAGCCTTACCCAATTCAAACTTTGATATAGTGGCAAGACGGTATTGATTATCGCTTTTTAAAAATTCAAACTTTAATGGTATAATTACGGCTTTGTAATCATTAACGGATTGCGAAAAACTATAACTCGTAATAAAAAAAAGTAAAAGAAAGATTCTGATTTTCATAATTATAAATATTTTTTTAGTTCTAATAAATGATTCACTTGTTTAATGTTGTCTGCCGCTACAACGTTCCTTTCATTAAAAAAAATAGCGTCTAATCCTATATCTAGCGCACCTTGAATGTCCGCATCAAGAGAATCCCCGATCATGATACTATTCTCTTTTTTTGCTTTCGACAAATCTAACGCATATTCAAATATAATTGGATTTGGTTTCTTAACCCCCGCCATTTCTGAATTGGTAATGGTATCAAAATAGCTCCCTAAATTAGAATTTTTAATTTTTCTAAATTGTACATCAGCGAAACCGTTAGTGATAATATGCAGATTATAGTTTTTGTTCAAATAATCCAAAACCTCGAACGTACCGTCGAATAGATGGTTGTTGTCAGGCAGCAGCTTAACATACTCATCAGCTATGCTGTCTATTTGTTCATCGGTAACGACATAATTCATAGCGTCAAACGAATGCTTCAATCGATTGTAACGCAATTCGGCATGTGAAATCTTATCGTATTGAAATAATTCCCAACATGCTCTATTTATGGGCACGTATTTTTCTATAAATGTCTTCAGCTCGACACTTGGATGATTTCTTTTAAAAATAGTATCGAAAGTCAACTCCGAGTTTTTATCAAAATCCCAGAGCGTATGATCTAAATCGAAAAATATGTCTTTTATGTGTGTAATTTTCATTTTGTTTTTTAAAATATTCCTTCATCAACAAAACTAAAGTAATTTACTTCAGTAACAATCAAATGATCCAACACTTTTATTTCTAAACTCTCGCCGGCTATTTTTAGTTTCTTTGTTATTTGCTTGTCGGCATCACTTGGGACCAAAGTCCCTGAAGGATGATTGTGGCAAAGAATCAATCCGGTCGCTCCCATTTCGAGCGCATTCTTGAACACCAACCGCACATCGACCAATGTTCCCGTAATCCCGCCTTTGCTGAGTTGGGATTTTGAAATTATCTTGTTGGAATTATTCAAATAAACAATCCAAAACTCCTCATGCGCCAATTCACCAATAATAGGCTGCATAATTTCGAAAATCATCTTGCTGGAAGTGATTTTGATCAACTCAACCGCATCTTCAGTCCTTCGGCGTCTTCCTAATTCAAGAGCGGCAATAATCGAAATGGCCTTTGCCTCCCCTATTCCTTTGAATTCCATCAGTTGAGAAATTGTCACTTTACCCAAGGCATTCAGGTTATTATTTACACTCTTCAAAATCCGTTTGCTTAATTCAACTGCCGACTCATTGCGGCTTCCCGAACCAATCAAAATAGCAATCAATTCAGCATCACTCAGAACGCTCTTGCCTTTTAGCATCAGTTTTTCACGTGGCTTGTCGTCTTCGGACCAATGGGTAATCGGAAAATTATTTTGCTCCACGTTTAAAGATTTAAATTGATACAAATACTGACGTTTGTTATTTATTTAAAACCAATCTCGTAATTGAATTTAAATGCCTTTTTTCATGCAAATACTAATTTCCAAACCTTCATAAGGTGCATAGTTATCAGTGATGACATAGCCCACTTTTTGATACATCCCAATGGCCGCTTTTTGTTTATATAAGGTTTCTAAAACAGAAAAAGAAAACCCCAACTCCTTCGCCCAAGATTCCAATTCCTGTAACATCTTTTGAGCCAGTCCTTTTCCGCGCAATTCGGTCGAAACAAACATACGTTTTATTTCGATTGTATTTTTATTATATTTCTTAAAGCAAGCGCAAGCGACAGCCACATCATTTAAATAAACCACCACCACATTAGGGTTCAACTCTATAATGTTATTTCCCCAATAATCGACTTTTAACTCCGGATAACTTTGCCACAAACCCTGATCCAAGGCCGCAACTAAAGCAATAAAATCTTTGTTTTCACTTGTCGTTTTTACAATTCTGGTTTGATCTTCCATTTAAAAAATTATTCAATTATCTTCTTCACTTCATCAAAATTCAATCCCCCATAATTTCCGGAACTCATCAATAACAACGCGGAATTATCTAAATCCAAACTAAATAGATAGTCTTTAAATTCAATTGGGTTCGTGTATATAATTAAATCTTTTCGGTTAAAAGCGTTTGCGATTTGCTCGTAGCTAACCTCTTCCAATTGCTTTATTTTTACGGCGTCAGGCGAATAGAACACTACAGCCTTATCAGCATACTCCAAAGCTCCTTCGTATTCTTTCAGGAATTCAGCATTCAAACTGCTATAAGTATGTAATTCTAAACAGGCCACCAAAGTTCGATCTGGATATTGTTCTTTTACCGCTTTTGTGGTCGCGGCGACTTTACTCGGGGAATGGGCAAAATCCTTGTAAGCCACTTTATTTCTGCTTTCGGCAATTTTCTCCAATCGTTTTGATGCGCCTTTAAAACTGGCAATAGCTTCATAAAAATCAGCTTCGTCCACTCCCATATTTTGGCAAATCCATTTGGCTCCAGCCAAATTATTCAAATTGTGTGCTCCAAAAACTTCGATAGGCATATCTCCTTCAGGAGTTTCTAATAAAGTCGTTCCATTTTCGACCTTATAATTTGGAGTAGTATAAGCCAATCTACGGGTTGGGTTTATTGCAGCTTCAGCTACACGCTTTACTTCTAAATCGTCTTCATTGTAAACTAAAATACCACCACGAGTAATTTTTTCAACAAAAATCTCGAACTGTTCCACATAGTTCTCATAAGTAGGAAATACGTTGATATGATCCCATGCAATTCCTGATATCAAAGCAATGTTAGGTTGGTACAAATGGAATTTAGGCCTTCTGTCTATAGGCGACGACAAATATTCATCTCCCTCCAAAACGATAAAATCGTTTTCCTCAGTAAGGTGAACCATTGTATCAAAACCCTCCAATTGCGCACCCACCATATAATCCACTGCAATGTCATGGTAATGCATCACATGTAGAATCATAGAAGTAATTGTTGTTTTTCCATGAGAACCACCGATCACGACACGCGTTTTGTTTTTAGATTGCTCGTACAAAAATTCAGGATAAGAATAGATTTTCAATCCTAATTCCTGCGCTTTCAACAATTCAGGGTTATCCGTTTTTGCATGCATTCCTAGAATTACTGCCTCTAAATCGGCTGTTACTTTTTCAGGAAACCAACCCAGTTCAGCTGGTAAAATCCCCTTTTTATCTAAACGTGATTTTGATGGCTCAAATATGGCGTCATCACTTCCCGTTACTTGATACCCTTTATTGTGTAATGCTAATGCTAAATTATGCATTGCACTTCCTCCTATTGCGATGAAGTGTGTTTTCATTTTTGTTGTTCTGTTGTGCGTTAATAACTTGAATGGATTCAACGCGGTAACGATTATCTATTTGCCTTTTTTTCTAAATTCTTCCAATACCGTTTTGGCTTTTTCGGGTTGACCCATTTTATTCTTATAGAGATCAGCCAACATTTGATAGCTTGCTGCAGAACTTCCCACGGCAATTGCTTTTTTGTATTGTAATTCGGCTGCTTTATATCGTTTATAGTATTCATCTATGCGTCCTCTTGACATATAACCGTCAACGGGCGACAATTTCAATAATTCGTTTGAATACTTTATCGCTTTTGTTTCGCTTCCTCCAACGATTCCGGGAAGCTTTAAATACAACTCGATTAAAGCCCACCTGGCAGCAACATGCCTCGAATCCAACTCTATAGTTTTTTCGAAAGAGCCTTTGATTTCGTCAATCATTCCAAGTGCCCTAAACTTATTAACAGTTAAAGCTTTCATGCCTATGGCGCCGCCGTATTTGTAATAGAAGTTTGCTTCGGCTGGTTTTAATTCCTTTAATTTCCCGTAGTACTTAATGGCTTCATCCCATGATTTATTTTGACCCGCTATATCTCCCAAATATTCATTTGTTTTGAGATTAGAAGGCTCCTTTTTTAAAAGCGCCAGGAAAATGGTTTGCGACTGCTCAAACTTCCCTTCTTCAAATAATTTCTGCGCCTGATTAAAACTTGATTGCGACAATACCATCAACGGAAATATTAAACAAATAATTAGAATACTTTTCATTTTTCAAAAATAAGGAAATTTATAATTGCAATACTGAAGTTCATCAAGGATTATCATCTTATCTAAAAAAAAACCGTCTCATTTGTAAAATGAAACGGTTTTAAAATTTGTTATAAATAGATTTTAGTCATTTAACATTTTCCATAATTTATCTTTCAATTCTGTTAACCCTTGTTGGGCTACAGAAGAAATAAACATATAAGGAATTCCTTTAAATGAAACATCCAATTCTTCTTTTAGTTCTGCTTTCAGACCATCATCTAGCATGTCGCATTTTGATATCACCAAAAGACGCTCTTTATCCAGCATTTCTGGGTTGTATTTTGTCAATTCGTTTACCAAAATGTCATACTCACCTTTGATATCCGGCGTATCTACAGGGACAAGAAACAATAGGGTAGAATTACGCTCAATATGACGCAGGAAATAATGCCCCAATCCTTTTCCTTCCGCAGCTCCTTCAATTATTCCCGGAATATCGGCAATTACAAAAGATTGAAAATCCCTGTAAGCCACAATCCCAAGATTTGGTTTCAGTGTTGTAAACGGATAATCCGCAATTTTCGGCTTGGCGGAAGTCAATACGGACAGTAATGTCGATTTTCCTGCATTTGGAAAACCAACCAAACCCACGTCAGCCAAAACCTTAAGTTCCAGAATAACATCCATTTCACTTCCAGGCAATCCAGGTTGCGCATATCTTGGAGTTTGATTTGTAGCACTTCTAAAGTGCCAGTTTCCCAAACCTCCTTTTCCACCTCTGGAAAGAACTTGCTTTTCTCCGTTTTCAGTGATTTCAAACAATATTTCCCCAGTTTCTTTATCTCTCACTACTGTTCCTAAAGGCACTTCAATAAACTTGTCCTCTCCATCAGCTCCAGTACTTCTGTCTCCACTACCATCTCCACCGAATCCGGCTTTAATGTGACGGGCAAACTTGAGGTGAAACAAGGTCCAAAGCCCTTTGTTGCCCACAAGATAAACGTGTCCGCCGCGACCACCATCACCACCATCCGGGCCACCTTTTTCAATAAATTTCTCTCTATGCAAATGCGTAGATCCTTTCCCTCCTTTTCCGGATGAAACAAATATTTTAACGTAATCTACAAAATTTCCTTCTGTCATCTTTTTTTTATTCAATGTTCTGTTGTCGTATTCAGCACTTTTTTTTATGCTTTAAATACGGCAAGCTCTTTTTATTTTCGCAATGATTTAATCATTACCTTATCAATCTTAACTCCATCCATATCTATGACTTCCAATTCAAATTTATGCCAAACCAGTTTTTCTCCCTGCTTTGGTATATGTGAAAGTTCCGTCATTATCAATCCGCTGACCGTAGTCACGTTGTAATCATTTATTAATTCGTCCAAGTCAAAATACGTAAGAAAGTCATGTAACGAATAATGCCCGTCTACCAACCAGGTTTCATCTCCTCTTTCAATCAATTGAGACTCTTCTTTATCAAAATCAGAAGCGTCTCCCACCAATGCTTCCAATATGTCATTCAACGTTATGACTCCTTGAAAAATGCCATACTCATCTGCCACGAAGGCATAATGAATGCCGGTTTTCTTAAATCTCTCCAAGGCTTTGTATGCCGTTGTATGCTCCATCATGAATGGGGCTTCCGTCATTATCTCCGACAAGTTGATATTTTCGTCATCAATATGCGCAAAAATATTTTTCAAATTCACAACACCCACTATATCATCATAATCCTTGCCATAAACCGGATAAATAGAATGTAAATCTTTTAACATGCATTCCTTAATCTGCGTTTTATTTGAATGCAGTGGCAAAAAAACGACTGATTTCCTGTGGGTCATCAAAGAATTCACTTTTCTGTCCCCAATATGAAAAACACGCTCTACAATATCCTGTTCAATTTCCTGAACTGCTCCGCCTGCCGTTCCTTCTCTTATAAACGCCTTTATCTCCTCCTCGGTTACATTACCGTCCGTATTTGGTTTTATCTGCAGAATTTTCAACAAAAACTCGGTGGCAATCGTCAACAACCAAATAAATGGTGCCGTTATAATTGAAACCATCTTCATGGGCATTGCAACAGCTTTAGCAATGGATACAGGATGATTCATCCCTATCCTTTTTGGTAACAACTCCCCTAAAACCAATGAGAAAAAAGTTAATATCACTACAACAATCCCAACTGCAATGGTATGTGCATACGGTATCAGGATAGCAAATGTTTTGACGAAAGTCTCCACATTAATCGTTATCTTGTCACCGCTATAGATACCTGTTAAGATTCCGATCAGAGTAATCCCTATTTGAACGGTGGATAAAAACTTATTAGGTGAATTGGCCAATTCCAAAGCGATTTTAGCCCTTTTATCCCCCTTTTTGGCAGCACTCTCCAATCTGTTTTTTCTTGCCGAAATCAATGCGATTTCCGACATGGAGAAAACTCCATTCAATAGTATTAAGAAAAATATTATTAGTATTTCCATATATTTTTAGCCCAGA
>JBLIHD010000021.1:0-11418 GCA_047636335.1 Flavobacterium sp. | reverse complement strand
AAATTGTAACCATCCCAGCCTACCACATCAAAAGGATGTGTAGCGTAAACCACTTCATGCATCATGCCCTCTTTTTTGATTTTAATTAAAAAATCCCCTATTTCATCGTGAGTTTCTAATTCAGTTGGCAAAATAAAATCGCGTTCACAAAACGGGGAGTGTTCCAGATGTTGTCCGGATTCATTTTTATAGCGTTTGGGCGTATAGAATGGAGCAAAAGATTCTACATAAAACAGTCTGTTTATGGATGTTTCAAAATCAATTTGATAGATAATCCCTCTCGGAATAATAAGGTAATCTCCATATTCAAAAGGAATATTTCCCATCATCGTTCGTAACTTCCCTTTCCCTTTGTGAATGAAAATCATCTCATCTGCATCGGCATTTTTATAGAAATATTCACGCAATGACTTTTGTGGCGCCGCCAAACCGATTGTACAATCTTTGTTTAAAAGCATAGCTTTGCGACTGTCCAAAAAATCATCTTCAGGATTCAAGTCAAATCCTTTCAACAATAATGATTTTATGTTTTTACCTATCGCGATTTTGGGTTCAACGGAATAAGATTTTGTAATTTCCTTTACCTGCGTTGGCCTGTGAACATGATATAACAAGGAAGAATTCCCATGAAATCCTTCCGTTCCAAAGAGTTGTTCATAATAAAAATCCCCATTTGGCTTTTCAAATTGCGTGTGTCTTTTTTGAGGAAAATCCCCCAATTTATGGTATAATGGCATGATTTTTTTATTTATAAGTTTAACAGCTTAAAGTCGAGATTACTTTATAACGATATTCGTTAAATCAAAAAATAGTTGCTCACTCAGGATTTCTCTTGATGAGGAATTGAAGATAATCCAACAAACCGTTCAATTTCTTTTTCATTATTACAAATATCGGGATTTTTATTGATATAAATTTAATTTAAAACAAAAATCCAACACTAAACCAAGTATATGACCTCTGAGTTTCGGGTGACCAAGAATATTTAATTTCTACTGGACCAACGATCGTTTCAAGTCCGTATCCAAGCGCATAACCAGAATATTTGGGCACCGAAATCCAATTGACCGATTCAAAAATCCTATCACCCAAATTGGCATAATTGGCAGAAAAATTAAGATGGTTCTTTTTATAAAATTCATAGTCAACCGTTCCAGTTGTTTTTATATAACTATTGCCCGCAATGCTTAAAAAATCATAGCCTAATAAGTGCCTAAAATTATTTATGGGGTTATAGCCATAACCTCCCAAAACGAAATTAAAAAAAGACACGCTGTCATTGCCAAAAGAAAAACCGGCCTCCGTTTGCATTTTGATTGTAGTGTTCTTAAAAATTGTTGCGGCAACGCCAAAATCTGCCTTCGCGATGGAAAAAGCATTAAATTCCTTGGTGTAGTCGGACGACAACAAATAGGACTGGATGTCCCCAGAAAAATACCATCCTTTTTTAGGAAAGTCTTTAGCGTCAAAGGAATCATACTTCATATACCCAAAAACACTTAGATAGTCACTTTTATCTATTATGGGGTCCATATTAGCCAAGGTCTCCGTGTTAATTTTTAAAAACTTATACTCTACCCCTCCACCTATCAAAAATTTCTGCACAAATAAAGATTGGAAATAAACCTGATTCGTTATATCCGAAAAGTCGATGTTAAGCGTGTTTAAACCCAAAGACTCAAAATCTAAACTGCTTATATCACTAGTGACATTCCTGTTGAATTGATTGAAAAAGGATTTAAAACCTAAACTCAAGTTGTATCCGTTTTCGATGTAATAATCAAAATTATACCTGAAGTTGTCCCCGAGCACTACGTCCAGTGATGCAACATCATTTTTAAACAAAGTTCTTTTACGGCTTAAATTCACCAACACACCACTTTTAAACAAACCATCATAATGCAATCCAAATTTCAAATAGGATTTGATTGCATTTTCTTCCAAATTAAGGTTCAAATCATCGCCATCCCCGTTTGGATCAAACCAATATTTTATGACGCTAAAATTATTTGTTGCATTAATGTTGTTAATCCCTGCTTTCAGCTGTTTATAACTAATTGTAGATCCCGGTTTAAATCTTAATTTTCCAAGAACATAGTCTTTTGTAAAATTGTCTAATTCAGTTATATTTATGTTTTTTATTTGCAAACTGTCCGTTTGAACTCTTAATTTCGGTTTTTTGTATTGTATTGAATCATTACATCCCAATTCTTTTATTTTCTCAAAAACGGCAAATGTGGCCTCTTCCCCTTTTTCAATAATCTCTTTCCCTTTGTCAAACGATATCACCCCAAATTCCGCAATGTCAGGCTTGATATAAATATCCGTTTTAAGGATATTCTTTTTCATTTTTTCTATCGACTGCAGATTCGTAATTTGGACCAAAATTTTTGTGGCATCATTAAGAGTACTCCTGTCCCGTAAATCATCTTGTACATCAACACCAATAATAACATCTGCCCCAAGTTTCCTAATCTCATCAATTGGATAATTGTTAGTAACACCACCATCTACTAAGAGTTGCCCATCAATTTCCACCGGGGAAAATAAAGACGGGAATGCCGAACTCGCAATTAGGGCATGCGTCAAATTCCCTCTGTTTAATATGACCTGCTTCCCCGTTTCAATATCAGATGCAATGCATAAAAAAGGAATCGGCAACTGATTGAAGTCTCTTATATGCCTGACATCCCTTGTTAATCTGCTCAATAAATTAAAATTGTACATCCCTTTTGAAAGGGCTTGGGGTATTCCAATACTAAAGTTGTTGAAGGGCAAAATAAGCGCATACAATTCATCGTTTCTTTTCTCATAAAAGTTTTTTGAGGATCGTGGAATAAAGTCATTTATCAATTCATCAAAATTGGTAGCCCGGAAAACAGAGTCAATTTGAGCTGCATTATATCCTGTGGCATAAAGCCCACCAACAACGGCGCCCATACTGGTTCCTCCTATATAGTCAATCTTTACCCCCGCTTCTTCCAGCACTTTCAAAACTCCAATATGCGCAAATCCTTTTGCGCCACCCCCACTTAAAACCAAACCTACTTTTGGTCTGTTTTGCTTTTGTGAAAACATCGCCGCATAAATCAAAAACATAAGAATTACAAAGAAATATTTTTTCATAAAGGTTGTTCCATTTGTGAGATTGATATCTCATTATTTACCTTAAAGTCATTACTTTACGACTTTGTAAAAGTCGACAATTTTTTTTGCTTTCGACATACCTATCACCTGCGAAACTTCTTTTTCGGTTGCTAATTTTATTCTTTTAACACTTTTAAAATGTTGTATTAGCGCTAACATCGTTTTTTCGCCTATTCCGGGAATGGATTCTATAGATGAATTTAACGCTGCTTTACTTCTCTGGTCTCTGTGATGAGTTATCCCGAATCGATGCGCTTCATTACGTAACTGTTGGATTACCTTGAGCGTTTCTGATCTCTTGTCTAAATATAAAGGAACCGAATCTCCAGGATAAAACAACTCCTCCAGTCTTTTCGCGATACCAATGATGGTTATTTTTCCCCTCAATCCTAATTCGTCAATACTTTTAAGGGCAGCTGACAGTTGTCCTTTCCCTCCATCTATAATTATCAGTTCCGGCAACGGCTGATTTTCTTCCAGAAGCCTTTTGTAACGGCGATACACAACCTCAGTCATCGATGCAAAATCATCTGGGCCTTCGACCGTTTTTATGTTAAAATGACGGTAATCTTTCTTACTTGGTTTTCCATCTTTGAAAACCACGCAAGCCGCCACAGGATTTGTTCCTTGAATATTTGAATTGTCAAAACACTCGATATGCCTTGGTTCGAAAGGCAATCGCAAATCTTTCTGCATTTGTGCCATAATTCGATTAGCATGCCTGTCAGGATCTACAATCTGTAATTGTTTCAATTGTTCAATCCTGTAAAATTTAGCATTACGAATAGAAAGGTCTAAAATTTGTTTTTTATCCCCCAACTGCGGTACGGTAACTTTTATGTTTTCACCCAAATCCACCAAAAACGGAACAAGAACTTCTCGAGACAACAATTGAAAGCGTTCCCTCAGTTCAATAATCGCCAACTCCAATAACTCCTCATCCGTTTCTTCCAGTTTTTTCTTTATTTCCATGGTATGTGAGCGAATTATGGATCCGTGGGAAATCTGTAAAAAATTCACATAGCCCGCAGTTTCATCAGAAACGATGGAGAAAACATCAATATTAGTGATTTTTGGATTTATGATTGTCGAGCGCGATTGATATTTCTCGAGCACTTCGATTTTCTCTTTTATTTTTTGGGCTTCTTCAAAATGCATGTTTTGCGCCAGTTCAGTCATCACCCTTTTAAAATCTTTCATGCTTTCTTTGAAATTCCCTTTCAGGATTTCGCGAATGGCATCGACTTGCTTTTGATAATTTTCCAAAGGTTCAAAACCTTCACATGGGCCTTTGCAATTTCCAATATGATATTCGAGACAAACTTTAAATTTTCCGCTTTCGATATTTAATTTACTTAAATCATAATTACAGGTACGAAGCGGATACAATTCTTTTATAAGTTCTAAAATGGTATTTACCGTCTTGAAACTGGTGTACGGCCCAAAGTATTCAGAGCCGTCCTTGACCATTCTTCTTGTTGCAAAAATGCGTGAAAAAGGCTCTTTCTTAATGCACAACCAGGGGTAACTTTTGTCATCGCGCAACAACACATTGTATCTGGGTTGCAGCGTTTTTATCAGGTTGTTTTCCAATAAAAGTGCATCTGTTTCTGTAGGAACCACTATATGCTTAATGGTCACGATCTTCTTGACAAGCACATTCGTTTTTGCCGTATCATGAATCTTGTTGAAGTAGGAAGAAACTCTCTTTTTTAAATTTTTCGCCTTGCCTACATATAATATTTTCCCTTCCTTATCATAATATTGATATACGCCGGGACCGTCCGGCAAAGTCTGTATTTGAAGTTCGAGGGTAGGATTTTGCATTTTATTTATATTTCACAGAGATACACGGTAGCATCTAGTGATGTGTGGTGCTTTTATTAATTTGAATTTGATTTCAAATTTACGAATTACAAATAATAATTTCTACATTTAGACTTTTTATTACACATGAAAGACACACGACCCATCACTATTCTAGGAGAAGTGATCTTAGCTGGCGAAAGCAAAACCATCGACATGGAAATCGCTAAATTGCACAACACGGCGAAACTTAAAATTCCGATCATTATTCAACGGTCTAAAATTGAAGGTCCCACCGTTCTTTTTTCAGCTGGAATACATGGCGATGAAATCAACGGCGTGGAAATAGTGCGCCAACTGATCACAAAAAAAATCAATAAACCAAAAAAAGGAACTATAATTTGCATTCCTATAATCAACATGTTTGGTTTTATTAATATGTCACGACAATTTCCTGACGGCAGGGATTTAAACAGAGTTTTTCCTGGAAGCAAAAAAGGATCGTTAGCTAGCAGGTTTGCTTACCATATCTTAACTGAAATCATGCCTCTTGTTGATTACGCAGTTGATTTTCATGCCGGAGGCGCGAGTCGGTTCAATGCCCCTCAAATTCGGCTAGCCCCGAACAGTAGCGAGTTAAAAGAATTAGCCGATGTTTTTAATGCCCCTTTCACCCTGTTTTCTAAAAATATTGCTGGATCCTTCAGGAATTCGAGTCAGAAATTAAATGTAAAGATGCTGCTTTTTGAAGGTGGAAAATCGCTCGACATCAACGAATCAGTTGCCGATGCAGGAGTGAACGGCGTGAAACGAATTTTAGCACACTTAGACATGCTCGACCCAAAGCAGCTATTAGAAAAACAAAACTCTAAAACGATTTACATTGAAAAATCAGGATGGATTAGAGCTAAGTGCTCCGGCCTATTGCATGATCAAAACACTATTGGCAGCTTTGTAAAAAAAGGAACTGTTCTGGCTGTCATTACAGACCCTTTTGGAAAATTTGAAAGAAAAATAAAAGCCCCAAATGACGGATATATAATCAACGCAAATCTTTCTTCTATTGTTTACCAAGGTGACGCTATTTACCATATATCTAAAACTTTAGAAAAATAAAAGCTAACATGAGTTATGTAGAAGCAGACCATTTGAGTACTTTTATAATTGATTAGAAAGTCATCACCCATGCATAAAAAGGAACTACGCTCAAAATACAAAGTATTAAGAGCCCAACTAACTGAAAATAAACTGGAGGAAATGAGTTTGACTATTGCCAACAAACTTTTGACCCTACCTATTTGGGAGAAGACTTATTTCCATGTTTTCTTGCCTATAGCCGAGCAAAAGGAGCTGGATACCGAACTGATCTTGCATTTGCTTTCAGGAAAGGATAAAGAAATCATCATTTCAAAATCTAATTTTGAAACCCGTAATATGACTCATTTTCTATTAACGGATAACACCAAAATCAAAAAAAACAAATACAACATTCCCGAACCCGTCGACGGAATCGAAGTCCCATCCAATAAAATCGACGTGGTTTTTGTTCCGCTTTTGGCCTTTGACAAACAAGGGCATCGTGTGGGTTACGGAAAAGGGTTTTATGATGTCTTTTTATCAGAATGCAAACCCGAAACAATTAAAATTGGACTCTCGTTTTTTGAAGCGGAAGAATTGATTGCAGATATTTATGAAACTGACGTGAAATTGGATTATTGCGTAAGTCCGAATACTATTTATGAGTTCTAATTTTAAAAACATTAATTTCGCATTCAATTTTATTTTAAAAACCATGAAAAAAATTAAATGCCCAAGATCTATAATGGCAATTCTAGTTCTTCTGTTTGCAGTTTCATTGTCAAACTGCAGTGTTAATTGGAGAACGAATAAGGCTACCAATAGTTACAAAGCCAAAAAACTTCCTCCTGGACACGCTAAAAAATTGAATGGCGACAAAAGCGCAAAACGATATGCTCCAGGGCATAACAAATAAAAAAAAGACCAATTCACAATATGAATTGGTCTTTTTTTTATCAAAATTCGGCTTCTAATTCTTGTGAAAAGCTTTTTTGTTGAAAAAAATCAATATTCCCACGCCGGTCGAGATGGCCATATCGGCAACATTAAAAATAGCATTAAAAAACGTGAAATCATTTCCACCCCAAATCGGCAACCAACTTGGTAAAGTACCTTGCCAAAACGGAAAGTAAAACATATCAACCACCTTACCATGAAAATATTTGCCATAAGGCTGTTCCGTGAATAGTGTAGCTAATTGAGAATGGCTGTCGTCGAAAATAACTCCATAAAAGACAGAGTCAATGATGTTACCGAAAGCTCCTGCCAGAATTAATGCTATTGCCACAATTAAGTAATTAGAACTTTGTTTTCTTTCTACAGAATCCCATAACCAATACCCAATTCCGCCAACAGCAAACAATCTAAAAACAGTCAGAAATAATTTACCATAAGTGCCCGGGATCTCGGTACCCCAAGCCATTCCTTCATTTTCGATAAAAAGTATTTTAAACCATCTGAAAACTTCAACTTCTTCCCCTAATATAAAATTCGTTTTCACAAATATTTTCGAAACCTGATCAACGATTAATATGATGAAAATAAGTAGATAGGCTTTTCGTAATGACATTTTTAAAATTTTAAGTGGCGTAAAAGTAATAATTTTATCAAAAAAAACGCTCCCAATGGAGCGTTAAATATTTATATAACGGAAGATATTATCGTTGTTGGTTTTTGGCTTCTATACTCATGGTTGCATGAGGAACGATTTTTAATCTTTCTTTACTAATTAGTTTGCCTGTCACTCTGCATACGCCATAAGTCTTATTCTCTACACGGAATAATGCATTCTTCAAATCACGAATGAATTTTTCTTGACGAATGGCCAACTGAGAGTTCGCTTCCTTAGACATACTTTCGCTTCCTTCTTCAAATGCTTTAAATGTAGGCGACGTGTCATCCGTGCCATTATTTAAATCATTCATATATGCGCTCTTTATCAAGTCTAAATCTGCTTGTGCTTTTTTTATTTTATTTAAAATTATCTCTTTGAACTCTGCCAAATCGGCGTCAGAGTATCTTGTTGGTGCATCTACCATATCCTGATTATTTAGTGATTTTTATTTTTGTTTTTATCTCGTCAAATTCAATTTCTGTTCCGTTTTCTAAATCTTCCTCAAAAACCAATTCTTCTGTTAACGTTTCTGATTTAATATATTCTATATTTGGTTCTATTGCTTTCTCTAAAACATCATTTTTTTGCAAATGAACCTTTATTTTATCTGTCACTTCAAATCCCGAATCCTTCCTGATGTTTTGAATTCTGTTTACTAATTCTCTTGCTATACCTTCTTTTTTTAATTCCGGAGAAATCACTATATCAAGGGCCACTGTTATTCCGTTTGAATTGGCAACCAACCATCCTTCTATATCTTGGGATGAAATCTCCACATCTTCTAAAGTTAAAGTTATGCTTTTTCCACCAATAATAACATCTATAGTTCCATCACCCTCTAATTGACTGATTTTTTCTGCAGAAAAACCCTGTATTGTTCTGGAAATCAAGCCCATGTCTTTTCCAACTCGGGGTCCCAGCGCTTTAAAATTAGGTTTTATTTGCTTTACCAAAACTCCGGAGGCATCGTCTAAAAGTAAGATTTCTTTAACATTTACCTCAGCCTTTATCAATTCGGAAACCGCCTCAATTTCTAGCCTTTGATTCGCGTCAAGTACTGGAATCATTACCTTTTGTAATGGCTGACGTACCTTAATCATCTCTTTTTTACGAAGTGATAATACCAAGGACGAAATAGTCTGCGCTTTCTGCATTTTACTCTCTAACATTTTATTAACATAGTTTTCAACCGAAATTGGAAACTTAGCCAAATGTACACTGTCATATTTTTCTGACTGTGTTGCCAAAGTTAAATCTCTGTAAAGCTTATCCATAAAGAATGGAGCAATCGGGGCACCCAATTTACTCACCGTCAATAAGCAAGTATATAGCGTCTGATAGGCAGCAACTTTATCTTGTGCATATTCACCTTTCCAGAAGCGTCTTCTGCACAAACGAACATACCAGTTACTTAAATTTTCCTGAACAAATTCAGATATCGCACGAGCAGCTTTTGTAGGCTCATAATCGGCATAGAATCCATCCACGTCCTTTATCAAAGTATTTAGTTCAGAAATAATCCATTGGTCAATTTCGGGTCTTTCGTTTACTGGAATTTCGGCTTCGTCGTATTTGAATCCATCAATATTGGCATACAAACTAAAGAAAGAATAGGTGTTGTACAAAGTCCCGAAGAATTTTCTACGTACCTCAGCGATTCCCTCTAAGTCAAATTTTAAATTATCCCAAGGATTGGCATTTGATATCATATACCATCTTGTGGCGTCCGGACCAAATTCTCCCAATGTGTCAAAAGGATCTGCTGCGTTTCCTAAACGTTTAGACATTTTCTGTCCGTTTTTATCTAAAACCAAACCATTTGAAACTACATTTTTATAGGCCACTTTATCAAAAACCAAGGTGGCTATAGCGTGTAGGGTATAAAACCACCCACGCGTTTGATCAACTCCTTCTGCAATAAAATCAGCTGGAAAATCTTTATTCTCGTCTATTTTGTCCTTGTTTTCAAAAGGGTAATGCCATTGTGCATAGGGCATTGAACCAGAATCAAACCAAACATCAATCAAATCAGCCTCCCTTTTCATCGGTTTGCCCGAAGCGGAAACTAAAGTGATTGCATCGACCACATTTTTATGTAAATCGACTAAATCATAGTTCTCTTCAGACATGTTACCGCTTTCAAAACCTTTAAAAGGATTTTCTTTTTGGATTCCAGCCTCAATCGATTTTTCAATTTCATTGTATAACTCTTCTATCGAGCCTATCAGAATTTCTTCTGTTCCTTCTTCATTTCTCCAGATTGGCAAAGGGATTCCCCAATACCTTGAACGAGATAAGTTCCAATCATTTGCGTTTTTTATCCAGTTTCCAAAACGCCCTTCTCCTGTCGATTTTGGCTTCCAGTTGATGGTTTCGTTCAGTTCAAACATTCTGTCTCTAACTTCCGTGATTTTTATAAACCAAGAATCAAGAGGGTAATACAAAATAGGCTTATCAGTTCTCCAACAATGTGGATAACTATGCACATATTTTTCTACTTTAAACGCTTTATTTTCTTCTTTTAATCGAATGGCAATTTCAACATCTACAGATCGTTCAGGTGCTTCGCCTACATTATAATATTCGTTTTTTACATACTTACCGGCATACTCGCCCAAATGAGATGTGAATCTTCCTTGTAAATCGACTAGCGGAACTGGGACATCATTTTCATCTAAAACTAACATTGGTGGCACTTCTGGACTAGCTTCTTTCGCAACTTTCGCATCATCTGCTCCAAAAGTAGGCGAAGTGTGCACGATTCCTGTTCCGTCTTCAATGGTCACAAAATCCCCAGAAATTACTCTAAAAGCATTTTCTGCATTTTGATAAGGAAGTACCAGTGGCATCAGTTGTTCATAACGAATCCCTACTAAATCTTTCCCTTTACATTCAGCAATAACTTGGTATGGAATTTTTTTATCCCCTTCTTTGAAGCTTTCAAAATCTGCAGCTTCTTTGCTTTCAAAAAAGCCCTTTCCGAATTGTTTTCCAACTAAATTTTTAGCCAAAACTACATTCGTAGGAAGAAAAGTATACTGATTGAATGTTCTAACTACAACATAATCAATTTTTGGTCCTACAGTCAAAGCAGTATTTGACGGTAACGTCCAAGGAGTCGTTGTCCAAGCCAAGATAAGAACATCCCCTAATCCTTGTAAAACTTCTGGCAATGTATTGCTAATGGCCTTAAATTGTGCTACAACCGTAGTATCCGTAACATCACGGTAACTTCCCGGCTGGTTCACTTCATGAGAACTCAAACCTGTACCCGCTTTTGGTGAATACGGCTGGATTGTGTAGCCCTTGTACATCAAATCCTTGTTGTAAATTTGCTTCAACAGCCACCAAACGGTTTCCATATATTTGGGCTTATAAGTTACATATGGATCTTCCATATCAACCCAATATCCCATTTTTTCGGTTAAATCATTCCAGACATCCGTATAGCGCATCACGGTTTTTTTGCATGCTTCGTTATAGTCTTCTACAGATATTTTTTTTCCTATGTCTTCTTTCGTGATCCCTAACGCAGCCTCAGTTCCTAATTCCACAGGTAAACCGTGGGTATCCCAACCGGCTTTACGCTTTACTTGATAGCCTTTTTGTGTTTTGTACCTGCAAAAAATATCTTTAATGGCGCGTGCCATCACATGGTGAATTCCTGGCAAACCGTTTGCTGAAGGTGGACCCTCAAAAAACACGTATGGTGGGTTACCTTCACGAGTAGTTATGCTTTTTTCAAATATGTTTTCTTTCTTCCAAAAATCAAG